>NZ_CAZEFZ010000035.1:0-30812 GCF_964511145.1 Tenacibaculum amylolyticum | reverse complement strand
TTCACATGGAAGTTTAAGAAAAGAGTTAGGAGTAAGAACACCATTTGAAGCACTTGAAAAATGGTATAAGCTAGAACCCGAAATATTTTACAGAAAACCAGTAAAGCAAAAGTTTCTAATTACAGGTGTTAAATCAGTTTTAGAAAGGTTGCAACGTTGTGAAACCTAACAATTACATATAAAAAATGCCTTCTAATATTAGAAGGCATTTTTTATTATACTATGCTTTACGCTTATACTACCAATACGATACCTTATACCTTAAAATACGACACTTAAAGGATTTTTATTATTTCTAAAAAGAAACATGTAATACTTTTATTACGGGGTTGGGGTAGCCATTAGTATTCGGGGGAAGTAAACGGTGTTGTCAATCCTATAAGCTGAGTTTTTACTCAGCTTTTATTTTATCATGTACTTTTGTAGAGATATTATCATTCCAAAGCGTTAAAATATCTGTTGCAACGCTTGCTCCACTTCCAGCTGCTATTGCAAACTGACTTCTCCAACCGGCTATAGTTCCACAGACATATAAGCCATCTTTAATAAGGTGATTAAAATTTCGTAACTGAATTCTATCTTTCATAGGATTTGCTCTACTATGTCTTTCTACATATTGCTCTAATCCTATAATATCAAATGGCTTCGCATAGTTCAATGCAATTACTACCATTTTTGTACGATATTCATTTTTATTAGTAACTATTTTATAACCTTCTTCTGCATCCAATACAGCCTCTACTTTTTCATTTGATATTTGAGAAATATGTGGATAAGTCGTTGTTAATTGCTCTCTACCTTCTACTAAAATATCTTTTCCTAATTTTCCTTCAGGTAACCCTAATACATTATTAAATAAAGCATTTTGTAAATGAGATGCTCTTTGATGCATAATGATTCCTATATTTTTATCTTTTGCATAAGGTTTATCCTTAGCAGATCCTAATAAGAAAGCGCACTGCATTCCAGCAACACCACCTCCAACAATAAGAACATCGTATAGCATATTAAGCTAATAAGATTTTAATATTATCTGCAAATAACCTTACAGCAATTGCTAGTAGGATTACACCAAAAACTTTTCTAATAATGGCAATTCCATTTTTACCAATCATTCGCTCAATTCTTGCTGATGTTTTCAGAACCACATAAATTACCAAAACATTTAACAATACAGCTATAATAATGTTTATTAAACTAAATTCTGCTCTAAGCGATAGTAATGTTGTTAAACTACCTGGTCCTGCAATTAAAGGAAATGCTAATGGAAAAACTGTTGCCGTTAATGTTTCGCCTTCTTCTTCCTTATACAAGGTAATTCCTAAAATCATTTCTAAAGCAATAAAAAATAAGATAAAAGAACCTGCAACTGCAAAAGAATTTACATCTATACCTATTAAACCAAGTAACCGTTGTCCAACAAATAAAAACGCAATCATAATCACTCCTGCAATTATAGCAGCTTTTTCAGACTGGATGTGTCCAACTTTTTTACGTAAATCAATAATAATAGGAATGTTTCCTACAATATCAATTACAGCAAATAATACCATAAACACTGTAAAAATTTGATTAAGACTAAAATCCATTTCTTATCTAAATTTAGGTTAATAAAAAGTTCAAAAGTACATTTAATTGGATTAAATGTAGTAAAAATAACTTTATTTTTGCACTATGTTTCAGTTAGGAAAAACGATCGTTTCAGAAGATATTATACAGAAGGAGTTTGTATGCAATCTTTCTACATGTAAAGGAGCTTGTTGTATTGAAGGTAGTGCCGGTGCTCCGCTTGAAGAGAATGAAGTAGCTATTTTAGAAGAGGTGTATGATAAAGTAAAACCTTTTTTACGCAAAGAAGGTATTCGCGCTATAGAACAGCAAGGAACTTCTATTACTAGCGATTTTGGTGAATTAGAAACACCACTTATTGAAGGGGAAGAATGTGCATATGTAATTTTTGATGAAAAAGGTACTGCACTTTGTGGAATTGAAGAAGCATATAATAAACAGCTCATCGATTGGAAAAAACCAATCTCTTGCCATTTATATCCTATTAGAGTTAAAGATTATTCTGAGTTTGCAGCCGTTAATTATCATAAATGGGAAATTTGTGACGATGCTTGTTCTTTAGGAAAAGAATTACAAGTGCCTGTTTACAAATTTGTAAAAGAAGCACTTGTAAGAAAATTTGGTCAAAACTGGTATGATGAGTTAGAAAAAGTAGCTCAAAAAGCTACATAACGTTTCCTATAATTTTTTTATGTAATCGGATGGCATATCCATCAGATAAACTAGCAATATAACTGCTTATTTGCATGATTCTATCATACAAACTGTCTTTATCTTGCTTGTATTGTTCTGGAATTAATTTAAGTACTAATTTATCGTAATTAGACGCTTTGTTAGTAAACTTATTATTTAAGGCCGTCACAAAAATATCTAATAAGTCGGCTATAATTTTATAGCCAGCAACTTCTTTTTCAACTACTTCATTACTCATGTAAATTTTATCGACACTTATTTTAATAATATCGTTCATTTGCGCTTCATATTGACATTTATCTAAAAGTGCATTATTAAAACTTCCATCTAATATAGCTGCTTCATTTTCAAGGAAAATAGCTACTGCTTCATTAATCAACACTCCAATTGCCAAAGCTCTTAAATAACTAATACGATCTTTTTTGTATTGTAAAGAATGATATTTTTTAATATCAATCGTATCCTTTACTAACTTAATCATGTATTCTAACGCATACTCTTCATCTATTAAACCAAGATTAATTCCATCTTCAAAATCAATAATTGTGTAACAAATATCATCTGCAGCTTCTACTAAATACGCTAAAGGATGGCGATAAAATGAAAGTCCATCAGTATCTTTTTTAAGTAACCCTAACTCATTAGCGACATCTAAAAATGCTTCCTTTTCAGACTGGAAAAAACCATATTTTTTATCGGATATATGAGTTGTTGGTTTTTTAGGCAAGCTTTCTTTAGGGTATTTCATAAAAGCTCCTAAAGTTGCATACGATAAACGTAAACCTCCAGGGTTTCCTGCTCTATTTTCTGTTACAATTTTAAAACCATTTGCATTTCCTTCAAAATCTATTAAATCTTGATATTCCTTTGTTGTTAATGCATCTTTATACTGCAATCCTCTTCCTGTTTTGAAGTACTCTCCAATTGCTTTCTCTCCTGAGTGTCCAAAAGGTGGGTTTCCTATATCGTGCATTAAAGATGCTGCTGCAACTATGGTTCCAAAATCGTTAAATGTATAGCCCTTTTCTTTGAGTTCTGGATAACGATTTAATAAGGCCTGCCCTACTCTCCTTCCTAAAGTTCTTCCTACTACAGAAACTTCTAAACTGTGTGTTAATCTTGTATGTACAAAATCTGTTTTAGAAAGCGGAATTACCTGTGTTTTATCTTGCAAGCTTCTAAATGCTGAAGAAAAGATTATTCTGTCAAAATCTACCTCAAAACCTAAACGAGTTTCATCTTGAGAAGCTCTTGTTCGTTTTTGTGTATCTCCGTGTCTCTTTAAAGAAAGTAATTGTTCCCAGTTCATATATGCTGTTTTTGATGTTTAGGATTGCATCAATTTCCAACAAAGTTATTTAATCTTTTTCGTTCTGGTTTACATTTAAGATATAAAAGTATTATTACTGGTTATAAGCTATTTACAAAACAAAGAACCACATACTTTAACTATTTGATTTATAGAATAAAAATTGTAAATTTGTAAGGATTAAGAATTAGAAATTAAAAAATTGTTATTACTTTGGATAAACTCACTGAACTAAGCATAGGTATGGGAACCACTGGCGCGGTAGCTAATGAATTTATAGGACTTTCGGAGCAACAACATGTTGGAATAACTAATATGAAGTTAGTTAAATTAATGTATATTGCTCAAGGACTTTCTTTGGCTTTATTAGATCGTCCTATTTTTGAAAATGACAAGATTGAAGCATGGAAATATGGTCCTGTAGTTCCTAGTATTTACCACGAATTTAAGCACTTTAAATCTGAACCTATCACAACCAAATCTGTAGTTACTTTAGATAGCGAGTGGGAAAACTTATCTGAACCTAAATTAACAGATGAAGAGGATAAGAAAATTGTACTACTTACATGGCGTTTATACAAAGATATGTCTCCTAGAGATTTAGTAGATTTAACGCATAGAGCAGGTACTCCATGGAGTTTAACATATGAAGATAGTGAAAGTAATATTATTGATAATGAACTTATCAAAAGATATTACGATCAATTTGTTGTTAACCTTGATAATCATTTAAGAAGTGCCTAAACCAAAGTTAGATGACCTGTTACAAGAGTCCAATTCTAAAATGAGCACTCAAATCACTAAAGATATTGATTTTAACATCAGTCTTAACAGGCAAGAAATTTCCGATAGAATTCAAGATAGAGAAGAACGAAAAAAGTATGCGTATAGAACGTTTATCTTTTTAAGTATTTTTACTGCATTCATCCTTTTTATCGTTACAGCTGCTGGTTTTTCAGAAGTTATTAATTTTAATTTGGAAGGAACTGTACTTATTTCTTTAATTACTTCTTCTTTTGCAAGTGTTGTTGGAATATTTATTCTGGTAATGCGCTATTTATTTAGGTAATCATTTTGTTTAATTCGAATTTCTTACAACAGAAGTATTAATTAATTTGCTTTTTTCAAAGGAATAAAAAAAGAGAAGCCTTATGACTTCCCTTTCCTCCTTTTAATTTAACTCTATTTAAGAACCGCACATTAAACAATCGTCTGGTCCGGCATTTTTAGAAGCGTCTACCATTGCCTTAAACTCTTCTGGGCTCATTGGTGCATCTTCTTCTTTCTTTTTCTCTTCTTTAGATAGCGTAAATTGAATTGCATTAACTGCAGATTTTGTACGTAAGTAATACATTCCTGTTTTTAATCCACTCTTCCAAGCGTAGAAATGCATTGATGTTAACTTTCCAAAATCTGGATCTTTCATAAATAAGTTTAACGATTGAGATTGATCGATAAAATATCCTCTATGACGAGACATATCGATAATATCTTTCATACTCATTTCCCAAACTGTTCTGTATAAATCTTTTAAATCTTGTGGAATTACATCTATATGTTGAATAGATCCGTTTGCACGCATAATCTCTTCTTTCATATCGTTATTCCATAAACCAAGCTCTACTAAATCCTCTAATAAGTGCTTATTAACAACAATAAACTCTCCTGATAATACTCTACGAGTATAAATATTAGATGTATATGGCTCAAAAGCTTCGTTATTTCCTAATATTTGAGAAGTAGAAGCTGTTGGCATAGGTGCTAATAATAACGAGTTTCTAACCCCATGTTCCATTACTTCTTCTCGTAAAGGTTTCCAATCCCATCTTCCACTTAAATCTTCATCTTTAATTCCCCACATATTGTATTGGAATTCTCCTTCAGACATTGGAGATCCTTTAAATGTAGAATAAGCCCCTTTAGCCTTTGCCATCTCTTTAGATGAAGTAACAGCAGCAAAGTAAAGTGTTTCAAAAATTTCCTGATTTAACTTCTTTGCTTCTTCGCTAGTAAATGGTAAACGAAGCATAATGAATGCATCTGCTAATCCTTGAATTCCTAATCCTACCGGACGGTGACGTGTATTAGAATTCTCTGCTTCTATTACAGGATAATAATTCTCATCAATTACTGTATCTAAGTTTCTGATTACTTTCTTCGTTACTTCAAATAATTTATCATGATCGAAGAACTTATTTCCGTTTTCATCTTCCCCTACAAACATTGGAATCGCAATAGAAGCTAAGTTACATACAGCAACTTCATCATCCGCTGTATATTCTAAAATCTCTGTACATAAATTAGACGATCTTATTGTTCCTAGATTCTTTTGATTAGACTTACGGTTTGCCGCGTCTTTATATAACATGTAAGGAGTACCCGTTTCAATTTGTGACTCTAAGATTTTCTCCCATAAATCACGTGCTTTAATTGTCTTTCTTCCTTTACCAGCTTGTTCATAACCTGTATATAAACGCTCAAACTCTTCTCCATAAGTATCAAATAAATGTGGACATTCATTCGGACACATTAATGTCCATTCCCCATCTTCTTGTACACGTTTCATAAATAAATCCGAAATCCACATTGCATAGAATAAATCTCTTGCACGCATTTCCTCTTTACCATGATTCTTTTTCAAATCTAAAAAGTCAAAAATATCTGCATGCCAAGGCTCTAAATAGATAGCGAAAGATCCTTTACGCTTTCCTCCTCCTTGATCTACATAGCGAGCTGTATCGTTAAATACACGCAACATTGGCACAATACCATTAGACGTTCCGTTTGTACCACGAATATAAGATCCTGTAGCTCTAATATTATGAATAGATAACCCAATACCTCCGGCAGATTGAGATATTTTTGCTGTTTGTTTTAATGTATCGTAAATACCATCTATACTATCGTCTTGCATTTGTAATAAAAAGCAAGAAGACATTTGTGGTTTTGGTGTACCAGAATTGAATAATGTAGGTGTAGCGTGTGTAAAATACTTTTTACTCATTAATTCATATGTAGCAATTGCTTCATCGATATCTGTTTTATGAATACCAATAGAAACACGCATTAGCATTTGCTGTGGACGTTCAGCAATTTGTCCATTTAATTTTAATAAGTATGAACGCTCAAGAGTTTTAAAACCAAAATAATCATAATTAAAATCTCTACTATAAATAATTGTAGAGTCTAACTTCTCAGAGTTTTTCATGATGATTTCATATACATCATCTGATAACAACGGAGCTTTTTTACCTGTACGTGGGTTTACATAATTATACAAATCTGTCATTGTTTCTGTGAAAGACTTTTTTGTATTCTTATGTAAATTAGAAACGGCTATTCTTGCTGCTAATTTTGCATAATCTGGATGTGCTGTAGTCATTGTTGCCGCAACTTCTGCAGCTAAATTATCTAATTCAGAAGTTGTTACTCCATCATACAACCCTTCTATAACGCGCATCGCTACTTTTACCGGATCAACAATACCATTTAATCCGTAACACATCTTTTTAACTCTTTCTGTGATTTTGTCAAACATCACAGGTTCTTTTCTGCCATCTCTTTTTACTACATACATATGAATTTTGGTTTTATATAGGTTAGCCCTAAGAGGTAATAATACCTCTTAAGATTTCAATTATTTTAATATGTTTTCTTATTGATTTAGCCATTGAAATAAGCATCCAACTTATCATGACTATTGTCTCCCCAGACATTTTTTACCTTTCGGCATCCCACAACAGTTCTATAGAGGGATTTTACAATTCCTCTTAAAACTTGTTTCTTTTGTAATTAATTATATTTATATCGATTAGGTTCCTAAAAATCAGCATCAAAACTGATAGAACCTGTACCCCCTGATTTTACACCAGCCTTTTGATATTCTGAAACTCTTTTTTCGAAGAAATTTGTTTTTCCTTCTAAAGAGATCATTTCCATAAAATCAAAAGGATTGGTTGCATTATATTCTTTCTCACAACCAAATTCTAGCAAGAGTCTGTCTGTTACAAACTCTAAATATTGAGTCATTAATTTTGCATTCATTCCTATTAAACTAACAGGCAATGACTCTGTAATAAATTCGCGCTCTATATTTAACGCAGATATGATAATTTCTTTTATTCTTTCTTTAGAAACTTTATTTTTAAGATGATTATTGTGTAAATGAACTGCAAAATCACAGTGCATTCCTTCATCTCTAGAGATTAACTCATTAGAAAATGTTAGTCCTGGTAATAATCCTCTTTTCTTTAACCAGAAAATAGAACAAAATGATCCTGAGAAAAAGATTCCTTCTACTGCTGCAAAAGCAATTAATCTTTCTGCAAATGAATCAGACTCTATCCATTTTAAAGCCCAATCAGCTTTTTTCTTAATTGCTGGAAAAACTTCTATAGCTTTAAATAGCTTGTTCTTTTCTTCATCTTTCTTTATATAAGTATCAATTAATAATGAATAAGTTTCTGAATGAATATTTTCCATCATTATTTGAAATCCATAAAAGAATTTCGCCTCACTATATTGTACCTCATTTACAAAATTCTCCGCTAAATTCTCATTTACTATTCCATCTGAAGCAGCAAAAAATGCTAAAATATGTTTTATAAAATAGCGCTCGTCATCTGTTAATTTATTATTCCAATCGTCTAAATCTTGGTGTAAATCGATTTCTTCCGCAGTCCAAAAACACGCTTGTTGTTTCTTATACCACTCCCATAAGTCGTCGTGTTGAATCGGGAAAATAACAAATCTATCCTTGTTGTCTTGTAAAATAGGTTCTATACCAGCCATTTAATAATCTTATTATCTTAATTCTATTTATCATGGGGGAGAAGTACAAAGATTGGAAATTTTCGCTCTAAAATAAAGCTTTACTTATCCACAAACTCCTTGAAGTTTTTAACAAAAATTTTAAAAATTCATTTTTTTAACAGAAAAACCAAATAATAAACAAACAACTGTTTATCAATAAATTAAAACAACAAAAATTAGCTCCGTAGTGAATTTTACTGGGCTTGTTGCTTTTCATAAAAACAAAATAAAAAACTGTAAAAAATTTGGTTATAAAAAAGAAAAAACGACGTCTGAGAAACGTCGTTTTTGATTCCATAATTCGAATAATCCCCAATATTACGATTTATGATTGTGTAAATGTTGAATACATAAAAGTACACGACAAATATATATACAATAACAAGTAGCTCAATTATATTTTGTATAAATGGATTGTTTTTGTGTGTGTTTGGTATATTATTCTTTTATAAATTGTCTTTTTTAACCGAAAATTTACATTTTATTAATAAAAAACACTATCTTAAATTGTTTATTTTTCAATTTTAAGCACATCTCCAATAATCTTTTCTATTTGTTGCTTAGGCAACGCTCCATTTGCCATTTGAGGATCTTCTCCTATAGGACAAAATAACATTGATGGAATACTTCTTATTCCAAAAATTGCGGAAAGCTCCTGTTCTGCTTCTGTATCTACTTTATAAATTTTTATTTTATCTTTATATTCTTCGCTTAATTGTTCTAAAACTGGTGCTAATGCCTTACATGGTCCACACCAATCTGCATAAAAATCAATAATTGCAGGCAACTCCCCTTGAAACTTCCATTCTTTATTATTTTCGTAGTCAAATACCTTTTCTAGAAAATCGGTTTTAGTTAATAACTCTGTCATGTTTATAGTAAAATATGTTTATATGAAATTAGACGATATTACACCTTAACATTACAAAACTTATTTTAATTATGTTAAAAAGCTCTTAAAGTGTAACTTTTCCAGCGTTTTTTAATCTAATTTTGAGAATATTAACCAATCGACTACACATGAAACGATTAATTATACCTTTATTAGCAGTATTAACAATTACTGCTTGTAAACAAGAAACCCCTAAAAACACTATTAAAGTGACATATCCTAAGACAACTAAACAGCCTGTAACAGACGAGTATTTTGGTACCAAAGTAGCCGATAATTACAGATGGTTAGAGGACGACAGAAGTAAAGAGACTGAAGACTGGGTAAAAGCTGAAAATAAAGTGACTTTTGATTATTTAAGCAAAATCCCATATCGCGAACAACTTAAAAATAGACTGTCTGAATTATGGAATTATGAAAAAGTAGGTGTCCCTTTTAAAGAAGCAGACTACACTTATTTTTACAAAAACAACGGATTACAAAATCACTATGTTTTATATAGAAAAAAAGAAGATGGAAAAGAAGAGGTTTTCTTAGATCCAAATACTTTTTCTAAAGATGGAACCACTTCTATGAGTTCTGTAAGTTTTTCAAAAGATGGAAAAACTGTTGCTTATGCAATTTCTGAAGGTGGTAGCGACTGGCGTAAGATTATTATAATGGATGCTGGTTCTAAAGAAATTAAAGAAGACACCTTAGTAGATGTTAAGTTCTCTGGAATTTCATGGAAAGGTAACGAAGGTTTCTATTACTCTAGTTACGATAAACCTAAAGGAAGTGAACTTTCTGCTAAAACAGATCAACACAAATTATATTACCATAAATTAGGTACACCTCAAAACACAGACAAAGTAATTTTTGGAGCTACACCTGAAGAAAAACATAGATATGTAGGTGGTTATGTAACCGAAGATGACAACTACCTTGTTGTTTCTGCCTCTACTTCTACTTCTGGAAACAAGTTATTTATAAAGGATTTAACAACTCCAGACAGCAACTTTGTTACTATACTGGATAATTTTAATAGCGATACTTATGTTGCCAATAACAATGGGAGCAAATTATACTTGGTAACAAACTTAAATGCTCCTAATAAAAAAGTTGTAACAACAGATTTTTCTAACCCAACTCCTGAGAATTGGAAAGACGTTATTGCAGAAACAGAAAATGTATTAAATCCCTCTACAGGAGCTGGATTTATTTTTGCTGAATATATGGTAGATGCTGTTTCTAAAGTTTTACAATACGATTATGACGGAAAATTAGTAAGAGAAATTAAACTTCCTGGTGTTGGTTCTGTAGGTGGTTTTGGAGGAAAGAAAGATGCAAAAGAATTATACTTTTCATTTACAAACTACAATACACCTGGATCTTCGTATAAATTTAATCCAGCAGACGGAACTTATGAGTTATACTGGAAACCTAGCATTTCTTTTAAATCAGATCATTTTGAAAGTAAACAGGTATTTTATGATTCTAAAGACGGAACTAAAGTTCCTATGATTATTACCTATAAAAAAGGAACTGAATTAAATGGTAAAAACCCAACAATATTATATGGATATGGTGGATTCAACATTAGTTTAACACCTAGCTTTAGTATTGCCAACGCTGTTTGGATGGAACAAGGAGGTATTTATGCTGTTCCTAATTTACGTGGTGGTGGAGAATATGGAAAGAAATGGCATGATGCAGGAACTAAAATGCAAAAACAAAATGTATTTGATGACTTTATTGCTGCCGCAGAATTCTTAATTGAAAACAAATATACTTCTTCAGATTACTTAGCTATTAGAGGAGGTTCTAATGGAGGTCTTTTAGTTGGAGCTACTATGACACAACGTCCAGACTTAATGAAGGTAGCGTTACCTGCTGTAGGTGTTTTAGATATGTTACGTTATCATACATTTACTGCTGGGGCTGGTTGGGCTTATGATTACGGTACAGCTGAAGACAATCAGGAAATGTTTGAATATTTAAAAGGATATTCTCCAGTACACAACGTAAAGTCAGGAGTACAATACCCAGCAACACTTGTTACTACAGGAGATCATGACGATCGTGTGGTTCCTGCACATAGTTTTAAGTTTGCTGCTGAATTACAAGAAAAGCAAACAGGACCAAATCCTGTTTTAATTAGAATAGAGACCAATGCTGGTCATGGTGCTGGTACTCCAGTAGCTAAGACTATAGAACAATATGCCGATATATTCGGGTTTACATTATTTAACATGGGATTTGAAGATTTACCAAATCCTAGCAGAACAAAAATTAAACCTTAATCAGATTTTGTAATGAACACACTTAAACAAGCTGTTTGTATTACTGCAATTGCCTCTTTAGGTATGGTTGCTTGTAAAACAGACAAAAAACCTGAGACAGCCCAGAAGACGCCAGGTATTGTCTTAGAAAACATGGATACTTCTGTGAAGCCATCTAATGACTTTTACAACTATGTAAATGGTACATGGCAAAAAGAAACAGAAATTCCTGAAGACAGAACTCGCTGGGGAAGTTTTGATGAACTTCGTAAAAAGACAGATGCAGATGTGTTAGTCATTTTAAATGAAGCTATTGAGGAAGGTAGCTTTCCAAAAATAAAAGACGGAAAAGGAAATGAAATAGATAGCGATCAACAAAAAGCCGTAAATTACTATGAAAGTATTATGGATACTGTTGCTCGTAACGAACAAGGTATTCAACCTTTGGTACCTTATTTAGCAAAAATCGACGAAATCAAAACTAAAAAAGATGTAGAAGATTACATTACTAAAATGGCTCCTTATGGAGGAGGCGCTTTTTATGGTTTTGGTGTTTTTAACGATTTAAAGAATAGTAATATGAATGCTGGGTATTTAGGTTCAGCTGGATTAGGATTATCTCGTGATTACTATGTTGATGAAGATGCTGATACTAAAGAGAAGTTAAAGAAGTACGAAAACTTTGTTGCCAAAATGTTTACAAAATTTGGTGATGATGAGGCTACTGCTGCTAAGAATGCTGCAACAGTTGTTTCTTTTGAAAAGAGTTTAGCTGCTCCAATGATGACAAAAGAAGACAGACGTGATGCGCGTAAAATGTACAACCCAATGACTGTTGAAGAGTTACAAGTATTAGCTCCAGAAATTGATTGGAATGCACATTTTAAAGGAATTGGAGTAGAAATTGCTGATAAAGGAGTTGAGGGAACAGAAAAGATTGACAAAGTAATTGTTACAGACCCTAATTACTTTAAGGCAATGAGTCAAATCTTTAAAGACCGTTCTGTTGACGATATTAAAACATTATTACGTTGGAATGCTATTAACGGAGCTGCTGGCTTATTATCTACCGATTTAGAGAAAGCAAACTGGGAGTTTTATAGCAAGGATTTAAGAGGAGCAAAAAAACAAAGACCTCGTAATGAAAGAGCGCTAGCTTCTGTTAATGGTTCTATTGGTGAAGCAATTGGTAAACTATATGTTGAAAAGAAATTCCCGCCAGAAGCGAAGCAAAAAGCGAAGGAAATGATTGACAATGTAATGTTAGGTTTCGAAAAGCGTATTAATGGACTTACTTGGATGAGTGATTCTACAAAGCAAAAAGCTTTAGATAAATTACACAAATTAACTGTTAAGATTGCATATCCAGACAAATGGAAAGATTATGCTGCTTTACAAGTAAAAGGCGTAAAAGAAGGTGGTAGCTACTTTGAAAATGCAATCAATGTTGCTAAATGGAACTACGACGAAAACATGGCTAAATTAGGAAAGCCTGTTGATAGATCTGAGTGGGGAATGTCTCCTCAAACAGTAAATGCTTACTTTAATCCAGTAAACAATGAAATCGTATTCCCTGCTGCTATATTACAACCTCCTTTCTATAACTATCAAGCTGATGAAGCTGTAAATTATGGAGGAATTGGAGCTGTAATTGGACACGAAATTTCACATAGTTTTGATGATTCTGGTGCTCGTTTTGACGGTGACGGAAACTTAAATAACTGGTGGACTGCAGAAGATTCTGAAAAGTTTGCTGCTGAAGGAAAAGCTTTAATCGATCAATATGATGCTTTAGTTGCTATTGACAGTGTACACGTAAATGGAACATTTACTTTAGGTGAAAATATTGGAGATTTAGGTGGTGTAAATGCTGCTTATGAAGGATTAAAAATCTTCTTAGACAAAAATGGTCGCCCAGAAGAAATTGATGGATATACTCCTGAGCAACGTTTCTTCTTATCTTGGGGTACTATTTGGAGAACTAAAGCACGTCCAGATGCCTTAAAGAATTTAATTAAAACAGATCCACATGCTCCTGGAATGTTTAGAGCTTATGTTCCTTTACAAAATGTAGATGCTTTTTATGAAGCATTTGATATTAAAGAAGGAGATAAATTATATCTAAGTCCAGAAAAACGAGTTAAAATCTGGTAATTATATCAATATAATATTTCTAAAGAACCGATGCGAAAGTGTCGGTTTTTTTATGCTTTATTGTTTTCTTTATTTTTGATTTTTATTTAAAATGTATTATGAATTGTAAAAACTGTAATGCAACTGTTGACGGTAATTTCTGTTCCATTTGTGGTCAAAGTACTAAAGTAGACACCATTAATTTCAGATACTTTATAAATCAAATAAATAGTACTTTTTTACAAATAGAATATGGTTTACTTTTTACCATAAAACAATTATTTATTGCTCCAGGAAAAAGTATTAGAGATTTTTTACAAGGGAAACGAAAGAACTATTTTAAACCTATTGCTTTTGTTTTATTATTATCTACTATTTATGCAGTCTTAGCGAATTATTTCGATGAAACAACTTTTATTGGAGATGTTTTCACAGGTTGGAATAAAGCTTATAAAGAATCTAATACAAGGAAAGATAAAGAGATTCGTTTCTTGAGTTGGTTTGTTAACAATTATGCTTACACAATGCTTCTTTTGCTGCCAATCTTTTCTTTTGCTTCTTATATTTCATTTAAAAAAGTTAATTTTAATTACTTTGAACATCTCGTTTTAAACTCTTTTATTACAGGACAACAGGCAATTATCTATACACTTTTTATTCCTTTTAAATATATTTCTGGGCATAATAACTTTTCAGAAATTGTATATATAGCTTTTGTTTTTGTATACCCTATTTGGGTTTTTGTTCAGTTTTTTAATAGTTATAAAAAGTGGAAAGTAATTTTTTTAACCCTTTTAACTTATTTCTATTATCTCGTTTTTTCCACTATTCTGTTTTTAATTCTATTAGCTATTAATAATAGTATAATATAAACATCAGCTTTCCTTATTTTTGCTACTATGCTAAAAGTAAACAACATCTCCTTTTCTTATACCGATGAAAAGCCTACACTTAAAAACATTTCTTTTTCTTTACAGAAAGGGCAACATTTAAGTATTATGGGTGAAAGTGGTTGTGGTAAATCTACCTTACTTCAAATTATTTATGGCTTATTAGATGTAACAGAAGGGAGTTTGTTTTGGAAGGATCATCAAATACTAGGACCTGCTTATCATTTAGTTCCTGGAATGGATTTCTTTAAATATGTTCCGCAAAATTTTGATTTGATGCCTTTTACAAGTGTAGCTGAAAACATTTCGAAATTTCTTTCTCGTTTTTATCCTGAAGAAGCAAAAGCTAGAACACAGGAGCTTATGGAAGTTATTGAAATGGAAGCCTATGCAGATGTAAAAGTAAAAAACTTAAGTGGTGGACAACAACAGCGTGTTGCTATAGCGAGAGCTTTGGCCAAAGAACCAGAATTATTGTTATTAGATGAACCTTTTAGTCAGATAGATAACTTTAAAAAGAATTCATTACGAAGAAAACTATTTGCTTATTTAAAAGAAAAAAATATTGCTTGTATTGTTGCTACACACGATGGCAATGATGCCCTTTCTTTTTCTGATCAATTGATTGTTATAAAAGATTATAAAATTCTTGCTAATAACACACCTAAGCAACTGTACAAAAACCCAACCAATAAGTATATTGCTTCTTTATTTGACGACGTAAATGAGATTGAAATTGATGGACAACAAAAGTTAATATATCCACACCAAATTAAAATTGTAACACATTCAAATTTTAAAGCAATCGTAAAAAGAAGCTACTTTAAAGGTTTCTTCTGGCTTATTGAAGTTGCATATAATAACACCTCTCTATTCTTATCGCATTCAGAATCGTTGGAAATAGAAACAAGTGTTTACTTAGAATTTA
Source organism: Tenacibaculum amylolyticum (assembly GCF_964511145.1). Taxonomy (NCBI): domain Bacteria; kingdom Pseudomonadati; phylum Bacteroidota; class Flavobacteriia; order Flavobacteriales; family Flavobacteriaceae; genus Tenacibaculum; species Tenacibaculum amylolyticum. The sequence continues at coordinate 15,325 of NZ_CAZEFZ010000035.1, read as the reverse complement.
TATAAGCTCTTCAATAGTAATTTTTGTGTTATTAAAAGTAATCGCCTCATTTTCGCGCTTTCCTAACAATAATTTCCCAATAGGTGAAGAACCAGAAATCACAAAGTAATCTTTAGCTTCAATAGTTACTTTCCCAATACTTACAGCTAAAAAATAGATTCCTTTATTTGTATACACCACACTTCCTAGACGAACAACTTCAGATGTATTAGACGTATTAATTCTGAATAACACTTCTTTCATTTGTTGTACCACACTTATTTGCTGACTGGCTTTTTCCATTTCTAATTGCAACATGGCTCTACCTGTTTCATGTTTATCACCAGCAGAACTTTTTGTTTCAGACAACAATGCTTTTTTATTTGAAGCTATAATTGTTTGAATCGTTTCTTCTCTTTTCTCCACATACAATCTACATTCATTTAACAATTGCTCTTTTATACTCATACCAAATCTGCTAATTCTTTTCCTACTAAACTACCTATTGCTACTCCCATTCCACCTAAACGAACGCCACAAAACACATTAGCATTAATTGGTTTTACAATACTTTTCTTTTGATTCCCTACCCCCATGATACCACTCCAACGATGTTCTATTTCTACATTAGTTTCTGGTAAAATAGTTTTTCTTAGCAATTCTTCTAATTTATTTTGAATCCGTTCAGTTGTAGAAAACTCCATGGTTTCTTCTCCTTTAAAATCTAAATTTCTTCCTCCTCCTAACAAAATTCTATTATCTATATTTCTAAAATAATAATACCCTTCTTCTAAATGAAATGTACCTTTTATATGTAAATTTTTAATTGGTTTAGTAATTAATACTTGTGCTCGTGCTGGTTGTACTTCTTCATTTATCAAACGTTTAGAAAAACCATTCGATGCAATAAATAGTTGCTTTGATGTAAAGGTTATTTTGTTTGTTTTAATCTCAACAGTATTATTTTTTGACATAAAATCCTCTACAGAAATGTTATTAATAATGGTTATTCCTTTCTTTCTTGCTTTTTTTAGTAATTCACTCATCATCTTTCCTGTATCTATTTGTCCTTCAAAATCATTCACAATATAACGCGGTATGATTTTTTGGAAACCAAATGTATTCTCCTTTTCTGTAAATACATTTTTATTAAAAACAGGAAATAATAATTCGTTGATAGCCTCTTTTTGTGATACACATTTTTCAAATAATGCTTCATCATTAAACAGCTCAAATCCTTTAAGTTCTTGAAAATCAATTTGAAGATCTCCCAAGTTTTTTCTTAACAATTGTAACCCATTCCACCTTCTTCTCACCAAATCAACTACCTCCTCTTCAGAATGGGATTTCAAGTCATCTATTAACTCAGATAAACTTCCAAAACAAGCAAATCCTGCATTTTTAGTACTAGCCCCTTGTGGTAAAAAACCTTTTTCTAAAATCAAAATTTTAGCAGCAGGGAATCTTTTTCGTAATTGTAACGCACAATTTAAACCTACAATTCCACTTCCAACAATTGTAAAATCAACATTTTGAAACCATTGTTTGATTTCCCAATAACTTAAACTATCCATAATTTAAAACTATAAAAAAGGTTTCATATAAATTTGTACTTTGGTACAAAACTTGAAAAATCAATTAAAAATACTAGAAATGAAATTTTTAAAGATATTATCGTTACCGTTATTATTAATAACTATGACTAAATGTGCTAGCTATAAGTTAGAGACAAATCCACCTTTTAAAGTAGTTTCTGCTACATACGCTCAATTTGTTGGAGGAAGACCAGAATCTCCTGGTGGAACAGATATAAAAGTAGTATATACTGCAGATGCTAAAATTACATTCGATCGTATTTTTTATAAAAATCAAGATGCTAAAATAGGATACGACGAGATTGGTGGTCAAAAATCAATTACAGCAAAATTTTCGAGTCCTTCTGTAAAAAATAAAGATATGCAAATGCATAACGATCCAGCAAAAGAGTATGGTAATACTCCTCCATCTACAGACAAAAAAAGTCCTTTTCAGTTAAAAGATAATGAAATAGTTATTAGCTATATACAAGGTAACAAAACCAAATATTACAAGGTAAGCAATCTTAAAAAAGGGAAACAAATTATTATGCAATAGTGAATTAGATTTGAGGAAATACAGTTTCTAAAAATAAAATCATAAAACACTAACAAACAATATTTTACAAATAAAAAGATTATTTCAAAAAGCCGCTGATTTAGCGGCTTTTCTTTTTTTGGCACGCATTTTGACTACTGTATAACATAACCGTAAAACTTTTACTTATGAAAACAATAAAATTACTTTTTGCAATAGTCTTTTCCATCTCTCTCACTTCTTGTGTAGTAGTTAATGATGATGGCCCAATTGTAGATGATTTTGTATCATTAGAAGAGGTACTTTCTGGTTACGATTTATGGTATGTAGACTTTCACCGAACAACTGGAACTACTGAAATTCCATATTTATCAAAAGCTTTTACAGTTTCATTTAGAAATGGTGTATTATACGCAAACAATAATATTGTAGATATAGGAAGAACAGGAAATGGATTAGGCGTTGAAGTAGGTGCTTATAGAACTTTCACAGGAGGTGTAGTTGAAACATTGCATAATTTAGACGGAACGTATTCTTTTGAAGTAATACAACTATCTCCAAATGAAATACGACTAAACGATTTACAAAGCAATGTTAGTTACTTTTTAATTGGATATCAACGAAATAATTTTGATTACGATAAATTATTCTATGATAATATTGAATACTTTTTACAAGAGTTTGTAGCATGGGAAAGAACAGATGCTAGAAATGGAACAGCAAATCCTTTTGACAATGAACATTTCTTACAGTTTACTCCAGAAAACAACACAACATTCTATTCATCTCAAGACCCATTTGGCACGAATGTTGATAATATTAATTGGGACTATGTAGGATCTTACACTATAGATGATATTAGAGATTTTAACGATCTTAAGTTTTTAACACTTTATTATGATGGTGGCGATACTGAAGAGTTTGAATTGAGCGTTATAAACGATGAAACAATAGAATTGTATCATATAAATACTCAAACAACATATGTGTTTTCTGGTAGAGGTTTTATTCAATATTTAAGAGGAGACTCTAAAACTTCAAAACCAGCCGTAAGGAATAGCGGTAGAAAACGTACAAAAATAAAGAGAAAAGAAATAGATAGAAAAATATTAAAATAAAGTTTGGTTAGTTGATTTTTGGTTGGTTATGATAAATAACCAATTAAAGAAACCGCCTCCTCAAAGGCGGTTTTCTTTTTTTTATAACATAGCGTTTACATTAAAAACAATACCTTTATAGAAAAACTAAAAATCTACTATGTCTTTAACCGCTTTCATTACTGGAGCTACTTCTGGAATTGGTAAAGCTACTGCTTACTTGTTTGCTAAACACCAAATAAAACTTGTTGTATGTGGTCGTCGTACAGAGAAATTAAAAGAACTTCAAGAAGAATTATCTAAACATACAGCTGTACATACATTGCAATTTGATGTTCGTAATAAAGAAGATGTATTTAGTGCAGTTGCTAGTCTTCCTAAAGAATTTGCTAGCATCGATATTTTAATTAATAATGCAGGAAATGCCCATGGTTTAAGCCCTATTCAAGAAGGAAGTTTAGATGATTGGGATGCTATGATTGATGGCAATGTAAAAGGCTTATTATATGTTACCAAAGCTATTTTACCTAGTATGATAGCACAAAACAGTGGTTTTATTGTGAATATTGGTTCTATAGCTGGAAAAGAAGTATATGCAAACGGAAATGTGTATTGTGCTTCTAAGTTTGCTGTAAATGCCTTAAACAAAGGGATGCGATTAGATTTAAATCAGCATAATATTAGAGTAAGTGCTATTCATCCTGGATTGGTAGAAACGGAATTTTCTGATGTTCGTTTTAAAGGTGATACAGAACGTGCTAAAACAGTATATCAAGGCTATAAAGCATTACAAGCAGAAGACATTGCAGATATTATTCATTTTGTAGTTACTAGACCTTATCATGTAACTATAGAAGACCTTATTGTTTATCCTACAGCACAAGCAAGTGCTACTATACTACGTAAAGATGAAAACTAAACTTTCTGATATTATTATTGGTTGTATGACCTGGGGTGTATGGGGAAAAAAATACACTACTCAGGAAATGTCTGATTTAATCCATTTTTGTATTGAACAAGGAAACACAACCTTTGATCATGCTGATATTTATGGTGGCTATACTACTGAAACCGAATTTGGAAAAGCATTTGCAAAGAGCGGTGTAGAACGCGAGCAAATTCAATTGATTTCTAAATGTGGCATTCAATATATAACAGAAGCTAGAAATACTAATAGAGTTAAGCATTATAGCTATTCTAAAGAATATATTATTTGGAGTGCAGAACAATCTTTAAAAAATCTACAAACAGATTATTTAGATGTATTGTTATTACACCGTCCTAGCCCTTTAATGCATCCTGATGAAATTTCTGAAGCAGTTATTTTACTTCAAGAACAAGGAAAAATTATAGACTTTGGCGTTTCTAATTTCTTACCAAGTCAAATGGAACTTATTCAAAAAAGTATTCCTATTACTTGTAACCAGTTTGAATTTTCATTAATCCAAAATACAGCAATAGATAATGGCACCTTAGATTCTATTTTTAAGAATAATATACAAGCCATGAGTTGGAGTCCGTTAGGTAGTTTTTTTTCATTAGAAAACGAACAAACTTCTAACATTAAAAAAGCTATGATTCCTTTATTAGAAAAATACAATGCTACAGAAGATCAATTACTATTAGCTTGGATTTTAAAACATCCTGCTGCTGTAATTCCTGTAATTGGCACCTCTAATAAAAAGCGAATACAACTTGCCAACGAAGCCGTAAAAATTTCGTTAGACTTACAAGATTGGTTCATTCTTTATGAAGCTAGCAGAGGACATAAAGTTGCTTAAACATGATTAATAAGCGGCTACTTATTAAAAATTTACTTGCTCATAATGATGAGAATAGCTTTTATGATAAAAAGCAAAAATTATCGTTGGGGAGTAAAGAAGGAAAAGCCAAGTTTATTAAACATATTTGCGCATTATCTAATTCTAATCCCGATAACAATTCTTACATTCTTATTGGGATTAGAGATGAAAATAACGAAGTTATTGGAGTTGATTTTTTTGATGATAGTAAGATTCAAAATTTAGTAAATGCTTACTTAATTAACCCTCCAAAAATCCAGTATGAAAACATTCCTTTTCCTGGTTTACCTCGCTATAAAGTAATTGGTTTAGTCACCATTCTTCCTAATGAAGAAGTTTCTTCTCTTGCAAAATCTGCATGGAAATATCCTAAGGGAACTATTTTTTATAGAAGAGGTAGTAATTCTATGCCCGCTCAAAAGAGCTTTCAAACTCGTAATACTAACAAAGATGTTGTAAAAGCTATTGAGAAAAATGCTAGTAATAATATTCAACATACATTAGATGGGGTTTTCTATTTTATTAATAATCATAAAGAAGAATACAACCCTCAATACAAAGTTTTTAAGGAACAATTTGTTTTGTGCTGGGCAGGAAAGAAAATCAATGTTAAAGGAGATGAGTTTTATTCTAGAGTAGATATTGAATTAATTAATGAACAAGTACGTTTATTTTATTCTGCTTTAGATGAGGTGAAAATTAAAATTAACGAGCATTCTTTTATTATTGTAGAATATATTTTGCTAGGATTAGAGAAAAATGAAACTCGTTATCCTTTAGAGAAAACAATTATTCATTTTAAAAACAACGGTAAGCTAGAGATTATTAAAGAGTTTTTATTTGAACCTCCTGTGTATGACGATACAATTATTCGTCATATGTATGATAATAGTAATAATATCGTATACAAACTCGAAAACAACACACCACTTTCTGTTACAGAACATGAAGACGTACATCGCTTACCTAACAATTATCTGATTTGTTATTTACATGGTTTTCTTGATGCTAAAGAGCAACTTGAAAAAGCAAAAACCTATATTAAAAAACTAGATGATAAAACTGCTTATATTAAATATAAAGAGGTTATTCGTGTACTTAGAAAAGTAAAGTATCATTAACTACTCTCTGACGTAATTGGAAGTAACCAAACATTTATTATTCTTCCATTTTCCTTTTAAAGATGCTGTAGTAATTATTTCTCCACTACATGTTAAGAATTCTCCTTTTTTATTTTTCTTAATTACTTTCATCTTTCCTCCAGTAATCGCATTAATTACTCTGTAAATTAATCCTTTTCTAGGTGTTTTATTTCCCTTTCTAGTTAAGGATAGCCCTACATCATTATTAAAAAAATCCATTTCCGACGAAATTTCATCTGGTACAATTCCTTCTTCTAGTCTTCTCTCTTTATACATTTTATAATTTTCTCTTTCATGGGCTCTTCCTAAAGATCTGGCAGCTCCTTTACCTATTTCCTCTCTTAATCTAGCCATCCAGTAAGCGTGTCTAAACGCATCAACTTGTCCTCCAGAAGGATCTCCATCTAACATGTTTGTTTTACGAATACTATCGGTAACTCTTTTTACATCTCTAGAAATTTCTAATGCTTTCTTAGCTTTAAACGGATGTAAAATTACCCACCATTTCTTAGGTCCAGAAAGCTTTTTAAACTGTGTAAAACTTGATTGAGTATACCCTACAAAAATTAAACAAAAGAAAATTAAAAAACACTTGTACTTCATTCTTAATAGCATTTAAAATAAAGAGAGAGCTTTTAAAAAGCTCTCTCTTTAGTAACGGTAAAAATACCTTAATTTATTTAACAACTAACTTCTTTGTAGCTATTTTTCCTGCTTCAACTACTTTTAAGAAATAAATTCCTGTAGTTAAAACTCCTACATTTACTTCATTAGTAGTTCCTTCTATAGTTTGTGTAAATACTTCTTTTCCTATCATGTTAAAGATATGTACTTCTTTGTTTGTAAAAGTAGCAGTAGTTACATTAAATGTTTTATTATTCGTTGGGTTTGGATATACTGCAAAACCTTCGATATTATTTCTATCTACAGAAGCTGTAGCTGCATATGTTCTATTTGGAAATGGTGTTGCAGCAGCAGCGTTTGTTGCTTCTCCATCAAATGCATCTGCACCACTATATGTCCAATTTGTTACAGTAAAAGTAGTTCCTTCAGGACCCGTTCCTCCTTTTCTGTAAGCCCAACCATCAAGGTAATCCCAAGCTTCTCCTGTTCCATCAGTATCAACATCTCCAAATGTATCTATTATTTGACCACTTTCATATAATTCTATAGAATCATCACCATTAATCGAAACAACTCCACTTGTATATGTAGGATCGAATCCGAAAAATGTATTAAAGTTTGTTGATTCTGTTGCTAAATAAATATATGTTCCTGCTGAAACTGCATCTGCAGGGAATGTATATTCTACTGTTCCAGCAGAAGAACCTGCTCCATTTGTAATAGAACTAATTCCAAAAAGACTTAAATCTGCAATATCGTTTACAACATATAACTCAATTCCTTTAGGAGTACCTCCAGAAAGTGTTGCATCAAAAACACCTGTAATTACTAAACTATTTGTAGGTGCTCCGTATACGTTTCCGTTTACAGCAATAGTTTCATCTGTTACGCCTGTAGCAGTAACTGTAATATTTCCTTGATAATTTGCTACTGCTAAACCATCTGCTAAACGAACATAAACTGTAGTTGTAGCAACTGTTCCTGCAGCTGGAGTAATATTTACTGAATTTGCAAACCCTGAACCAGAAGCTAAAGAAACTTCAAAATTTGCTGGGGCTGTAACTGTAATATCAGATGTTAAAAATAATCCTTCAACAGTAAAACTTTCTTCATTAGAAGGACCGCCTGCGCTTTCAATATAGTTCATATCGTCTAAAAATGCAGTCACTGTCATTTGTGGATCTGCAGGACTTACTGTTCCTGATACTGCTAATGTTTTATTTGTAGCTCCTGTAGAACTTAATGTAACATCACCATTATAACTATTCACTCCCAAACCAGCAGCTAAACGAACATAAACCGTTGTTGCATTTACTGTACCTCCTGCATGCGCTAGTGTTACATTATTAGCATATCCTGAATCTACAGTAAGAGAAACTTCAAAATTTGCTGGAGCTGTAACTGTAATATCGTTTGTTAAATTTGATCCTGAAACTGTGAAGCTTCCTCCTGCAGAAGGACCATTTCCTTCAAAATAATCTAAACTACTTACAGAGCCTCCTGTAGAAATTTCTGGATCAGTAGACGCTGCTTTACTGTATGTTCCTACTGGAAAAACAGAAGAACATTCCGCATTAGTACCAGAATCATCAGCTTTATCACAACCATCCAACGCATTTGCTCCACTAAAAGTCCATTCAGTAGGATCAAAATTAGCGTTAGGTCCTTGTCCATCTTTTCTATATGCCCAACCATCTAAATGATCCCAATCTTGTCCTGTACCATCTTCCCCTATTCTACCAATGGTATCTTCTACATTACCATTCTTATATAATATGATGGTATCGTCTCCATTAACAGAAACTACATTATTTGTATATTGAGGTACTACTCCTAAGTATTGATTAAAATTTGTGCTCTCGCTAGCAACATAGATATAAGTACCAGCTGTAACTGCATCTGTAGGAAAAGTATATTCTGCACCTGCTGCCGCTGCTCCATTTGTTGTAGACTCAAGACCATAAATACTTAAATCAGCTATATCGTTTACAACATAAAGTTCTATTCCTTTAGGTGCTCCTCCTGGTAAAGGTCCATCAATAACCCCAGTTATTACTAGGTCTTGGCTAAAAACAGCTCCAAAAAACAGAGTTAATAATAATGTTAGAAAGTAATTTTTTCTCATGTTTTGTCAATTTAAAAAATGCCTTCAAAATTAGGCAATTAGTATTTTTAAGCTATTATTTACTGTATTATGTTAATGTTAAGTATCTAGTATTACTAATAATTTAGTTTTTTTTGTTAATATTAAATCAACATTAACTTAAAGTCCCTTTAACTGTTTTTGTTATTTAATCGTTACTTTTGAGTTGTTTTTTATTAAATTTAAAACATGATGAACACTAACGACGTTAAAATTTTATTAGTTGATGACGAGCCTGATATCTTAGAGATTGTTGGGTATAACCTTAGATCTGAAGGGTATCAAGTTTTTACAGCAACAAATGGAGCTGAAGGTGTTAAAATTGCAAAGAAGATTACACCTCATTTAATATTGTTAGATATTATGATGCCAGAAATGGATGGTATTGAAGCTTGTGAAAAAATTAGAGGCATTAAACCTTTAGAAAATGTAATTATCTCTTTTCTTACAGCAAGAGGGGAAGATTATTCTCAGGTAGCTGGTTTTGATGCTGGTGCCGATGATTATATTACCAAGCCTATTAAACCTAAAGTATTGGTTAGTAAAGTAAAGTCTTTATTAAGACGTTTAAAAACAGATGCTGTTTCTGAGGTAACTACTAAAATTGGAGATATTCTTATTAACAGAGATGAATATGTTGTTTTTAAAGGCGATGATAAAATAACTTTACCTAGAAAGGAATTTGAATTATTTTCTTTGTTAACTTCTAAACCTGGAAAAGTTTTTAAAAGAGAAACTATTTTAGATAGTGTTTGGGGAAATGAAGTTGTTGTAGGTGGTAGAACTATTGATGTTCATATTCGTAAACTAAGAGAAAAAATAGGTGATCATCATTTTAAAACTGTGAAAGGTGTAGGTTATAAATTTGTACTAGAAACAGAAAAATAAACGAATTAATAAATCCTTAATTATATACTAGATTGTCTTTATGGCAATCTACTTTTTTATATGAAGAAACTTAAGAAGACATACAGTTATGCATTAGCATCGGCTTTATATTTAACTATTTTATCTATTATAACCGCTGTGGTTTCTTACCTCTCCTTCTTTAAATCTTTAGGACTTATTGCCATCATTATTTTTGGCGTTATTCTTTTTGTTACTTCATTTTTCATTATTCAATATAGAGCTGAACACTTTATTTACCAACGAATTAAAAAGTTATACAAGAATATTTCTATACTAGATATCAACGACTTAAAACGAGATAATATTACTACAGATATAGAAGAGTTTACCAAAACTGTTCAGGAATATGTAGAGGATAAAAAAGAAGAAATTGCCAACTTAACAGAGCGTGATTCTTTCCGTAGAGATTTTTTGGGTAATGTTGCTCATGAGCTTAAAACACCTCTTTTTACCGTACAAGGTTATATTTTAACTTTGATTGAAGGCGCAGCAGAAAATCCAGAGATTAGAGATAAATATTTAGAGCGTGCCAACAAAGGGGTAGAACGATTAACATCTATTGTAAAAGATTTGGACATGATTGCCAAATTAGAAACGGATGGAATGCGTATGAAAATGGAACCTTTTAATATTTTGGAATTGATTCAAACGGTATTTGATTTGTTTGAAATGAAAGCCAAAAAGAAAAATATTAGACTCATTTTTGATAAATTATACGAGTTCCCAATGTTTGTTAAAGGTGATGTTGAGCGTATAGAACAAGTGCTTATTAATTTAGTTGTAAACTCTATTAAATACGGAAAAGTTGGTGGTCTTACCACGGCTAGTGTAGAGGCTTACAATGAAAATAAGTTTATCATTAAAATTTCTGACGACGGTGAAGGAATTAAGCAAGAGCATATTCCAAGGCTTTTTGAGCGTTTTTATAGAGTTGACCAAAGTCGTTCGCGAGAACAAGGTGGTTCTGGTTTAGGACTATCTATTGTAAAACATATTATAGAAGCTCATAATGAAACTATTCTTCTAAAAAGTACTTTTGGTAAAGGTTCTGAGTTTTCGTTTACTTTAGAAAAAGCTACTTAATTATTTCCTTTTAAAATCATTGTTTTTAGATTAAATCTATAGAGGTATTGCTAATGTTAAAATTATCTTCATTCAATATTTCTGGTGTGTTTAATAACGGACTATTTAAGGCTTCTTCTATTAAATGTTGATCTATATAGAAGTTATTTTCTTGGAATTGTTTTTCCATTTTTTCGGCAATATTTGCACTAATTTCGATGGCTTTATCGCTTACTTCGATCTTCACTCCTTTTGCTTCTATGGTGTCTTTAGTTTCTTTTAGTTTTGCTAAGATGTCTTTTACAGAAGATTTATCTGTAAATCGTGTTCTTAATTTCTCAAACATTCCAGCATAGAAAACTAATAATTGTTGTTTTTGATCTTCTATAATGTCTTTACAACTATATAAACCTACTGTAAACATTCTAAATTGCTTTTCTGCTTGAGAGAGTTCTCCATTTATCAATGCTTCTCTAGCCGATTCCCAATGGTCATGAAAATCGAATGTTTCATAATCGTTTCGTTTATCAGATGCATTAATTTCAAAAAGAATAAAATCGTTTTCTCTATATGGTTTTATATTTCCTTTATTTGTTCCATAATATAGCTCATTATCTTTTACCCAAAACTTGGTTTTATCTACGTCTTTCTGATCTTTTCGCAACATAATCCAATATCCACTAGAAAACGTATCTGCTGTACTATGAATTTCTGGATCTTTGAATTCTCTTCTTTGCCCTATTCGAAGTTGTGTATCTTTTCCCATTCCAAAGAAGTTTTCAATACTATTTAAAAGCGGATCGGCTATGTTTATATAGCTTGTAAGTTTGGTAGCATCAAAAGCTTTGGCTACATTTTCTAACAAACCAATTGTTTGAGCAGCCCAGTCTACAGTTCTAATTCTAAAAAGTCCTGAAAAAATAGCAATATTATCTCCTCTGTAAGGTGTAGGTCCTACAATTCTTGTGTTTTTGTACCGAATGCTTTCGTTTCCTTCTAATTGCTCTATGTTTTTTAATAAATCTGGCCCTACTACAAAAGGGAAAGAACTTCTTTTATCGTCGTAAATAAAGTCTGTTAGAAATACTGTTAACGGTATGTATTCTTTCCAATATTCTCGTTTATCTCTTAAAAATTGCTCTGTTAAAGAAATTTCAAAATAACTTTTCCTTGGCATTATAGGAACACTTTTTGTTCCGTTTACTACTCTTTTTTCTGCTACTTTAAAAGTTGGGTACAAAATGGCTTTTGAACCTCTTATTTTGTTCCATATACGACTAAAAAAACTCATGATTACACATTATTTGGATTTATTGCTATACTTTGTAAATGTATATATCCTTATAATGCATTCATATCCCTATAGATAGGTAATTATTACACTGTATTTAAATGAAAAGATTTATAAACTCTCAATACAGATATACTATTTAAGAAAACTAACTCCAAAAATAAATACGTAAATGTGCTTCTAAATATTTTTCATTTCTAGTAAAACAAATCGTTTTTCTGCTTAATCTTTTTATATGCATACGTAAATTCAAATTCATGCGTTCAATTTTGTTTGTACAATATTGAAAACGTTTGTGAATTGCTGTAGGAATTAAGCTTTTATAGATTGGTAATTTATCTGTGTAAATCTTTATTGGTTCGAGTAAGAGTACTTTATTAATAACTGACTTTATATTTTCTTTATTTCTACCTCCAATTATAAAGTTTACAATATGTTTAGTCTTTTGCTCAATAGCATAGATTAACCAATTTTGTGATTTGCCATTGGCTATTTTTATAAACATCTCATCTACCTCAAACTTACAACTATGTTTACTAAAGCATGGAGCTTTAATTTGCTTACTAATTTTTAGCATTCTTGATAAAACTGTTTTGGTAGAAATGTTTAATATTCTACCAATACTTCTAACTCCACAGCCTTCTTTTAGTAAGCTTTTAATAAAATAATTTGTAGTTGCTTTATAAGCATGATAAGTATACGTTTGCTGAAAGCGTTTACCACAATTTTTACATTTGTAACGTTGTTTATTATTTTGAAAACCATTTTTTACAGTTTTACCTTTACAAATAGGGCATAGCATTTTTTCCATGTCCTAATTTACTACATTAAGTTATGTAAACCCTTTATTTTATTAGTTCTAAGGAGTTTGTGTTTTTTACAATATATCATACAAACCTAAAAACCAGTAGCTAAAAAAAACTTTAACTACTGATTTTTAATTATTTATATTGTTATTTTTTAATATGACCTAGTTTACTACATTACCAAAAAACCATGCTATTTTAATAAATAACATGGCTTTAAATTATAATTACACTATCTATTATTCTGGTTCATCAACGATTGACCACTCATTGGTTTCATCACTCTTCTCAAAGGAAAAACCATAAGGAGCTAAAAGATTAGCTTTTAAACTATCATCAATGGCTATTAATTGATCTGCAGTAATCAATTTAAAATTATTATGGTCATCTAAATAATCTTCATCTTCATCACCTGCAAAAACTCTCCATCCACTATCCCCTTCATTATCTGGTTCCTCTCTATACATCCATCTTGGAGTTTCTTTTCCTGATAAGATTTTATTACTTATAAAAATTGCACCTATATTTAATTCCATATTTTAGTTTATTTTTCTTCAAATTTATGACTCCTATTTGTTGAAGGCAGCTCTGGCCTATACCTTGTAAAATCATTATATCTTTCTTTCATTTGATCCCATGTTAATTCACCTTTTTTATATAATGCCCAATCTTTCTTAAATTCTTTACCTGGTTTATGCCCCATATCCCATTGTCCATTTCTCTTTTTTGTTTTATCCCAAGTAATTTCTTTTCCTGTTGGATCAATAACCTTTCCTTCACTATTTTTATTTGCTTCCCAAGTCTTAGTCACTGTTTTTTTCCTAAGATAAGGTCTTCTAGGTTTACCTTGAGGATTTGGACCTTTACTTTTTGATTTACCTGTTGTAACTGCATTAAAAGCTGCTTCAGCAACATCTAAATTAGATGAGTTAGGGTTATTAGCTGTAGAGACAGCATCATCAATAGCATTCAACCCTGTAAAAGTTGCTGCAGCATACATAAGATCTGTAAATACAGCTAAACCAGCATCTCGATTATACATAGCATCAGTAGCAGGGCGAATAACTCCATTAAAATCTCCATCGTTAAAAGCTCCTGATCTATATTCTGTTGATGGTGCTAGACTAGACTCAATTACAACCATACGACGCCCTCCTGTACTACTTGCTGTTGATCCTATCTCTGGTTGAGTAGACAACATTGTATGACCTACTATAGGTTCATTATTAATACCATCAAAACCTGAAGTTGGATATCCTTCTAGACCTTCTAATTCTATTTTCCAGATAGGGTTATTATGAGCAAATTGATAATTAGTTATCGATAAATAATCTTCACTTATTGGATCAACTCCAAAGAACCTACCTATTTCTGGAATATAATTTCTGTACCTAAAAGTAAGCCAGTCTAAACCTAATTCTTTGTTTATCTCCTGACCTAAGTAAGTCTGGTAATTATTCTCTCTACCCCTTATAGTACTATTATACCCTTTATGTTCTAGTCCAAAAGGATATGTATTACGTTCTTGTAATATTTCTGTACTAGCATTGATTATACCATCTTTGTTTAAATCTGAATATGTTAATCTTACTGAACCTAAATGATCTTTATAATTATACACATAGTTAAAATCATTATTATCTTTCTCAGTATAGCCTTCAGAATGAACAAATTGCTTTAAGTGATTATTTTCGTATACAAATTTACCTGCATAATCAATTGTAGTTTCTATATCTGCAACTTCATCAATTACCTCTTTTCTTAATTTTATTCCTGTAGCATCATAAACGTAATTGATTTCTTTTACACTCGATGAAGCAAAGCTTATAGTTGTAGGCAAGTTAAAGTGGTTGTATTGTATACTGGTAATCTGCTTGTTAGCATCGGATATCATGTTCCCATTCTGGTCGTAAATATATTCTGTAGTGGCATTAGCTCCATCTTTAAAACCATAGGTGTCTTTTCCATTATCTAATACTTTTCTTAACCTATTACCATTATAGTAATAATATAAGATATCCATATCTCCAAAAGTAGGAGTTACACCTCCAGCTGTTCCATTCTGTCCTTTTCTCCATAGGTTTGTGATATTTCCGTTTTTATCATACGCCACAGATTTTAAATTATAATTTGAAGTGGTAGTTCCTATAGCTGCTGTTAAACGGTTCAAAGCATCATAATCATAGATATAACTTCTTTTAGTTTTATCTACATTTTCTGTTTGCCAACTGGTTTGGGCTATATTTCCGTTATATAATCGCTTGCTTGCTTCCACACTAGGATCGTTATAGACTAGGCTAAAGTTAAACAAATCGTTGTCATTATGGCTATCTTCATTGATATTTGTTAACCAACCTC
>NZ_CAZEFZ010000034.1:0-1065 GCF_964511145.1 Tenacibaculum amylolyticum | reverse complement strand
GGTGGAGGAAACTTTACAATTGACAATTTCTATATTTCTGGAGTTGATTTAGGTGTTAAAGTAAAAGACACTGATAATGAAGCAGCTACAAGAATTGAAGCTAATGATTTAGTAATGACAAACGTACAGTTTGCAGAAAATACTTCTGGATTTGAAATGACTGATTACACAGGGGCAAATCAATCTTTTATTTCTCAAGGTGTAACTACTGGTGCTGGTAATGGTGCTGCTGCTCCAGACTGGACTGCTGGTTGGACTAGAGGGTTAAGCAATAGTGGTGTAACTTCTGAAAACTTAGCTGGAGAAGTAACTGGTAATGTTACTTTAAATGCAAGTATTGAATATAAATTAACAAGTGCTTTTGTTGTAAAAGATGGTGGTAAATTAACTATCCCAGCTGGAACAACTATTAAAGCTACTGGAGGAACTTCTGCATACATAGCTGTTGCTCAAGGAGGTCAAATCTTCGTAGAAGGTACTGCTTCTAATCCAGTAATCATGACTTCTGGTGCAGCTTCACCTGCTCCAAAAGATTGGGGTGGATTGGTAGTTTGTGGTAAAGCTCCAACAAATATTGGTGCTGTTGCTACTTCTGAAGTTGCTGGTTTAACATACGGTGGTTCTACAACTGATGATAATTCAGGATCTATTCGCTACTTAAGAATTGAATATACAGGAGCTACTTTTAACTCTTCTAAAGAGTTTAACGGACTTTCTTTATTCGGTGTAGGTAATGGAACTACGGTAGAGTATGTACAATCTTTTGAAGGTGGAGATGATGGAATCGAATTCTTTGGAGGTACAGTAAATGGAAGATACTTAGTTGCTACAAACTCTGGTGATGATTCTATTGACTTTGCTGACGGATGGGCTGGAACTGGTGAATATTGGTATATCTCAGGAAGTGCTAAAGCTGGTATCGAAGGTTCAAATAATGGTAACGATGGAAATGCTACTCCTGTAACTAATGCAACTTTAAGTAATATTACTGTTGTAGGCCCTGTTACTGAAGGTGCTTTATTCTACAAAGAAGGTGGAGGAAACTTTACAATTGACAATTTCTAT
>NZ_CAZEFZ010000033.1:0-165202 GCF_964511145.1 Tenacibaculum amylolyticum | reverse complement strand
TTCAGAAGATTGTAATTCAGAAAGATTAATTGCCATTTACCGAAAATAAAAAAGGTTTGACATTTGTCAAACCTTTTTTATAAAAAATAATTTTGTTTTCAATTATAAAGCAGCATCAATCTTGTCAGTGTATGCTTTCTTTGGTGCAGCACCTACTTGCTTAGCAACAACTTCACCATTTTTAAAAACTAATACTGTAGGAATGTTTCTAACTCCATACTTAGCAGCAAATTCTTGATTTGCATCTACATCTACCTTACCTACAACAGCTTTTCCTTCATACTCTTTGCTGATTTCGTCAATAATTGGTCCAACCATTCTACAAGGTCCACACCAAGTTGCCCAAAAATCTACTAAAACAGGCTTGTCTGATTTTAAGACTGTTTCTTCGAATGTTGTATCTGTAATTTCTAATGCCATTCTTTTGTCTTTATACGTTATTGCTCACAAATGTAAGAATTTATTTTCCTATTCTCAATCTTAAGTAGATTGGTTTTTTTTATCTATAAATCAATTTTATAAATATGTGCAGTGATGTATTTTTTAAGTTAGATAATAATCTTAAATTTGCTGTCAACTTTTGAGGAAAGATTTGAATTGATTGCAACCTCATAAAAAAATGCTAAAGCAGTAATGTTTAGCTTCTTTTACGACCAATCAACGCAAAACCCTCTATTTAATTTAAAATATACAAAAGGAAATATGTCATATTTTTTCACATCTGAAAGTGTTTCTGAAGGGCACCCAGATAAAGTAGCTGACCAGATTAGTGATGCTTTAATTGATAACTTTTTAGCTTTTGATCCAGATGCAAAAGTAGCATGTGAAACATTAGTTACTACGGGGCAAGTAGTATTAGCTGGAGAAGTAAAGTCAAGCATCTACTTAGATGTTCAGAAAATTGCAAGAAACGTAATTAATAAAATTGGTTATACCAAAAGTGAATATATGTTTGATGGTAATTCTTGTGGAGTTTTTTCTGCAATTCATGAACAATCAGACGATATTAATAGAGGAGTAGATAGAGCTAGTAAAGAGGAGCAAGGAGCAGGAGACCAAGGAATGATGTTTGGTTATGCAACGAACGAAACTGAAAACTACATGCCTTTAGCATTAGATTTATCACATTTAATTTTAAAAGAATTAGCGGCTTTAAGACGCGAAGGAAATGAAATTAAATATTTACGCCCAGATGCAAAAAGTCAAGTTACTATTGAGTATTCAGACGATAATGTGCCACAGAGAATCGAAGCTATTGTAGTTTCTACACAACACGATGATTTTGGTGGAGATGAAGAAATGTTAGCGAAGATTAGAGCGGATATTAAAGATATTTTAATACCAAGAGTGGCTGCTAAATTACCAGCAAAGATTCAAGCGTTATTTAACAATGACATCAAGTATCATATCAATCCAACAGGAAAATTTGTTATTGGTGGACCACACGGAGATACAGGTTTAACAGGAAGAAAGATAATTGTAGATACTTATGGAGGAAAAGGTGCTCACGGTGGTGGTGCTTTTTCAGGAAAAGATCCAAGTAAAGTAGATAGAAGTGCTGCTTATGCAACACGTCATATTGCTAAAAACTTAGTTGCAGCTGGTGTAGCAGACGAAATATTAGTACAAGTTTCTTATGCTATTGGAGTTGTAGAGCCTATGGGAATTTTTGTTGATACCTATGGAACGGCAAAAGTAGATTTGACTGATGGTGAGATTGCTGCAAAAGTTTCTGAGATTTTTGATATGCGTCCGCATGCTATTGAAGAGCGTTTAAAATTAAGAACGCCAATGTATAGCGAAACTTCTGCTTACGGACATATGGGACGTACAAACGAAATAGTATCTAAAACATTTGTGCAGCCTAATGGAGAAAGTAAAACTTTAGATGTTGAGCTATTTACTTGGGAAAAGTTAGATTATGTAGCGAAAGTAAAAGAAGCTTTTAAATTATAAAAGCTGCTACTAAAATATAGGATAGAAAAAAGGGTGAAATATTATATTTCACCCTTTTTTATTTTTTTGAAGAATTCAAAAATTACTTGATTTCCATAATATAAGGAAGTCTAGTTTGTATGCCTTCTAAGTTTTTAAATTCATTAATTTGTTTAAATAACTTAAAGGTTTCATCTCCTAAAGCTTCTTTAAGAATATCGTCTTTGTTTACACTCATAAAAGGAGAAAATTTAAACATATTTTTATAATCTACTTCGTAATTAGGGTAATTGCGAATTTTATAGCTTTTTAATTCTGCTAATTGAGCTGCAGCATTAATAGCATCATCTAAACTACCTAATTCATCTACCAATCCATTTTCTAAAGCCTCTTTACCTGTCCATACTCTCCCTTGTGCTATAGCGTCTACTTTTTCAAAAGTCATATTTCTACCTTTGGCTACTCTATTAACAAAAGTTGTATAGATCTGTTCTACACCTTCTTTAGTAACATCGTAAAACTTTTTATCCATAGGCTCAAATAAGCTGTAATTAGCGCTATTGTTTGTGGCAACCTGTTCTGCATTTATTCCTATTTTTTTAGAAAGCTCATAAGCATTTGGAATTGCACCAAATACACCAATAGAACCTGTAATAGTTGTAGGCTCAGCAACAATAATATCTGCATTACAAGCAATGTAATATCCTCCAGAAGCTGCTAGATTACCCATAGAAACAACGAGTGTCTTTTCTTTTTTAGCTAATTCTAACTCTCTCCAAATTAATTCAGAAGCTAGTGCACTTCCTCCAGGAGAATTAACACGTAATACAATTGCTTTTACGTTTTTATCTTTTACTGCTTTTTTAATCGCTTTATTAATAATTCCTTGGCCAATAATTTCTTGATTTCCTTCTCCATATATGATTTGACCTTGAGCATAAATAACTGCAATTTTGTCTTTGGCTGTTGAAGAAATTCTACCTTTTCCAGATTTTATATAGTCAGCAATAGAAATAGTCTTCGATTTTGAATTGGTAGCGTTGTCTAACTTATCTAAATATTGATCTTCATAAATACTAGCATCGATTAACTTGTTATTAAGCGCTAATGTCGCATTTCTACCATCAGAATTATCTGCAATAGTATTTAATTCAGCTACAGAGATATTTCTAGCAGTACTAATTTCTTTAGTGTATTCAGACCAAATAGAGTTTAAAAAAGAAGAAATTTGTTCTCTATTAGCTTCACTCATTTTATTATCTAAGTAAGGTTCTACGGCACTTTTATATTTACCATGGCGAATTACTTCCATTTTTACTCCGTACTTATCTTCAAAATCTTTATAATACAAAACTTCAGAAGTCAAACCTTTAAAATCGATTTGACCTACAGGATTAAGAAATAAACTATCTGCAACAGAACTTAAATAATAATTTTTCTGTGTATAGTTGTCATTATAAGCATATATGAATTTACCCGATTCTTTAAAGTCGATTAACTTTTTTCTAATCGCTTGTGTTTGTGCAATTCCAGCATTTATAAAATTAGTTTGAATACTAATTCCTTTAATTTTTTCGTCTAATTGAGCATTGTCTATTGCATTTAAAATAGCTTCTAAAGAAAGAGATGGATTTTCAACGCCCAATACTTCTCCAAGCGGATTCGATTCTTTTGGAGCATAATCTTTAATAGAAGTTGTTAAATCTAATTCTAAAACAGAGTTAGGTTTTACTACAACTGCATCTTCTTTTCCAATTAAAGAGGCAATACCTACAAATAGAAAAAATAGAATAAAAATACTTATGAAAAAGCCTAAAATAGAGGCTAATAAATTGCGTAAAAATTTCATTTTATATTGTTAAAATTCTAGGGCAAATATACGTTTTTAACACGAGCTGTTCATCGCAAACGCATTCGGTATTTTCGTTGTGCAAATTCAAAATAATTGAAGAGCTTATAATTTACATCATACCCATAATTAATAAAAGGATCATAGTCTATAATATTACTGTAAACATTCGGATTGAAATTGGTAGGACTATTTACTCTGGAGTTCCAAACAGAGACATACAATCTATTTTTGTTTTCTAAGAAAATTAAAGAATGATATCCTGGTGGTCTAGCTACGGTATTTAAATAATTAGTAAATCCAGGATCTATAATAGTAATTTCATAAGATAGACTATCATTTTTAATAACAACAGGCTCTTCGTTAGTGTTTGCGTCCTGTTTTATTTTAGTCATATTACAGGAATAAACAGTAACTAGGCATAGCAAAATAATAAGATAATAATGCGCCGTACTTTTCATAAGAATACCGTTGTTATACTATAAAGATAACAAAAAGATACACCTTTATGATGTATCTTTTTGTTAATTAATATAATGTTGAGTT
Source organism: Tenacibaculum amylolyticum (assembly GCF_964511145.1). NCBI lineage: Bacteria > Pseudomonadati > Bacteroidota > Flavobacteriia > Flavobacteriales > Flavobacteriaceae > Tenacibaculum > Tenacibaculum amylolyticum. The sequence goes on along the minus strand of NZ_CAZEFZ010000033.1, from coordinate 160,872 downwards.
GTTATTTCAATAAATCTGATTGGTTAAAGAAATTATTTAAGGTGTTTTTAGATTTCTCTTTACCATCTATTAACCAATCTAAATATACGTTTTCATCAGGAGTATATCCCACAGGATCGTTCAATATTTGTTTACCATCAGCACTTAAAAGTACATAGTATGGTTGTGTGTTTGTTTTGAAAAATATGGTTTGAAAGTGAGACCACTTATGTCCGTAATTTTTTAATTGCCTTGTACCACCATTAATTCTGTTAACAATAATTTGCTCTTCTTTAGGGAGTTCTTTTTTATCGTCTACATATAATGAAATAAGCACGTAATCGTTTCGCAATACATCATCTACTTTCTGTATTGGCCATACATGTTCTTCCATCTTACGACAGTTTACACAAGCATAACCTGTAAAGTCTAATATAATTGGCTTGTTTGTTTTTTTAGCATATGCTAAACCTTCTTTTAAATCTTTAAAACAAGTTAAATTATTAGGACAACTATTAGGATAAACAAAACTATATCCTACAGGAGGAGCTAATCCACTTAATAAAGATAATGGTGTAAAAGTATTTGTTTCTTTATTTACTCTAAAACCAGATATTAAATAGATTGTAAAAGCAGCTACAAGTATTCCTAATCCAATTCTTGGAATACCAATTTTTTGTAAAGGACTATCGTGTGGGAATTTTATTAAACCAAAAAGATATAAAGCTAATCCTGCAAATATTAAAACCCAAAGAACTAAGAAAGGTTCAATTTTTAATAAATTCCAGTGTGCAACTAAATCGGCGTTTGATAAGAATTTGAAAGCTAGTGCTAATTCTAAGAACCCTAAAACAACTTTTACTGTGGTCATCCAACCTCCAGATTTTGGTAAGGATTTTAGCATGTTAGGGAACATAGCAAAAAGTGTAAAAGGTAAACCAAGTGCCACACCAAACCCAGCCATTCCAGCTGTTAATTGCCATGCACCACCATCAGATGATAACGAACCTGCAAGTAAAGAACCTAAAATTGGTCCAGTACATGAAAAAGAAACAATAGCTAAGGTTAATGCCATAAAAAAGACACCAATTATGCCTCCAGAACTTTCTCCTTGTGTTGTTTTGTTTGTCCAGCTACTAGGTAATGTTAATTCGTAAAAACCAAAGAAAGAACCAGCAAAAAACACAAAAACAATAAAGAAAATAATGTTTAGCCAAATGTTGGTAGAAATTTCGTTTAAAATATCAGGATTGATAGAGTCTAATAAGTGAAAAGGAATACTTAAAAGTAAGTACACTGCCAATATGAAAAAACCATATAGTACAGCTTTGGAAATACCAGCTCCTTTTTTGCTGTCTTTTTTAGTGAAAAAACTTACGGTTAAAGGAATCATAGGAAACACACAAGGTGTTAATAAGGCAAGTAAACCACCAAGAAACCCTAAACCAAAAATGCTTAATAACGAAGAAGAATCATTTTCTTTAGCTACATCTGAATTATTAGTGTCTAAAGCATTGATATCGACTACTGGTTGTTGTAGTTCATCGCTTGTAATTCCGTATAATAACATTGAAGCTTCCGAGTCGCTTAATTGTGCAGTAGTGTTCTCTTTCTTTTCGGTGTTTTTTTTAGCACCAAGAGAAAATGTTAAATCAATAACTTTAGGAGGAAGACAACGTTCATCATCACAGACCATAAACTGCACATCTCCATCAATTTTTGCATCTTTATTAAGTAATTTTATGCGTTGCTTAAAGGTTGTTTTCTTTGCGAAATATTTTATTCGCATTTTAAAAGTTTTATCCTCTTCAGTAATTCCTTCTTCTTCTATTGTAGTTCCTATCAATTCATAATTTTCATTAGGTTTATAAGTAAAAACAGTAGGTCTAGGTCCTCCTTTAGGAACGTCTTGAGAATATAAATGCCAACCTTTATCAATAGTAGCAGTAGTTACTAAATAGTATTCGTCTCCTGAAATGTTTTCAATATTAGTTTTCCATTTAACAGGTTCAAATATTTGAGAAAAGCTTAAAAAGCTAGAAAGTAAGCATATACACAGAAAGAAATATTTCTTCATAGTAATAGAATAATTTTGTTGCTATTAGACGTAAAAGTAACCTTTTTCATACAAATAATAGCTGTTAAATAATGTATAGGAAGAAACCACTAGAATTTCTTACTTTTAAATCAAAATCTTATCCATGAAAAAACGTTGTTTTTGGGTTAGTGACGACCCTCTTTATATTGCTTATCACGATAATGAGTGGGGAGTTCCAGTATATGATGATACGACTTTATTTGAGTTTTTAGTTTTAGAAACTTTTCAAGCGGGTTTGAGTTGGATTACTGTGTTAAAGAAAAGAGAAAACTTCAGAAATGCTTTTGATGCTTTTGATTATAAGAAAATAGCAAATTATGGAGAAGAGAAATATGAAGAGTTACTAGGGGATAAAGGTATTATACGAAATAAACTAAAAATAAAAGCTACAATAAGTAATGCACAAGCGTTTATGAAAGTGCAAGAAGAGTTTGGTTCGTTCTCAAAATATATTTGGGAATTTTGTGATGGAAAACCTATAAAAAATGTTTTCAAAATAAGAGAAGAAGTGCCAGCTACAACACCACTTTCAGATGCTATTTCTAAAGATTTAAAGAAAAGAGGTTTTAAGTTTGTAGGCTCAACAGTAATTTATGCATTCATGCAGGCTACTGGTATGGTAAACGATCATACGACAGACTGTTTTCGATATAACGAAGTTTAATTGATAAAAATAAATGGCTAAAAAAACTAAAGATCCTGGATTCGGATATTCGTCTGCTGAAAACGTAAGAGGAGTTATTAATAAAGATGGCTCGTCTAATATTATTCATATCAACAGAAAGTTTAAAATAGACGATTTATATACGTTGTTTATTAGTGTAAGTTGGTGGAAATTCTTTGCTTTTGTTTTTTTAGGATATACCTTATTAAACGTTCTTTTTGGAATTGTATACACACTCATAGGAATTGACGAAATAACTCCCTCTACTGGAGATACGCTTAAAGATTTTCTAAATGGATTTTTCTTTAGTGCTCAAACACTTACTACTGTGGGGTATGGAGGGATTGCTCCCCAAGGAATTACAGCGAATATCATAGCTGCTTTTGAAGCAATGATAGGTCTGTTAAGTTTCTCTTTTATTACAGGACTTTTGTATGGAAGATTTTCAAAGCCGAAGGCATCTATTCGTTTTAGCGATAATATTATTGTTAGAGATTTTAATGGGGAAAGAGCATTAATGTTCCGATTAATGAATAGTAGAAAAACAATAATGATTGAGCCTGAAGTTTCTGTTACGTTGGCTATAAATGAAGAAGAAAAGGAGACTGGAAAATATAAAAGAAGCTTTTTTGCTCTAAAACTTGAACGTGAAAAAATAATGTACTTACCTACTATTTGGACAATAGTACATGTTATAAATGATAAAAGCCCATTGTATACATATTCTAACGAAGAGCTAGAGAAGTTAAATGCGGGTTTATATATATTAATACAATACCATGAAGAATCGTTTGGACAAAAAGTATATCAAACAACTTCTTATAAATTCAAGCAGTTAGTTACAAACGTAAAATATGCACCATCTTCTGGTATAGATGAAGAAGGGTACACTATTTTAGATCACGAAAAACTGAGTGATGTAGAAAAAATGGACTAGTGTATTAAAAGCTTAGATAAAAATAATAGTCCAATAGTTACCGCTAAACCTATAGCTACATATAAAGCAGAGTTTTGGTAATACTTTTTATTGTTTTTAGCATCTTTTTTATAGCTGAAAATCATTAGGATTACGAAGGCAACAACAAAAATACTAGCAAAAATAATTCTACCAGTTGTAAACATTTTAAGCGCTATTAATAAGGACATAAATTACTTTTTATATTATAAATGTACTGCAAACTTTGTACTTTTAGCAAAAGTACTAATTTAATGAATACAGCAATTGTTTTTGGAGCTACTTCTGGTATTGGAAGAAGACTAACAGAAATTTTAATAGAAAATAATTATAAAGTAGCCATTACAGGAAGAAGGTTAGAAAAACTACAAGAACTTCAGAAACAATATCCAGATCAAATATTTATACAGCAAAACGATATTCAAAAAACTGAAGATGTCGAAAAAGTATTTAATACAATAGTTCAAGAATTTGAGAAAATAGATTTGGTTATTCAGTCTTCTGGTGTTGGTTCTGTAAACCAAAAATTAGAATGGAGCAAAGAAGAAGAAACCATACTAACAAATGTAGTTGGAGTTACAAAACTATATGATTTAGCTTATAATTTGTTTAGAAAACAAGGCTTTGGTCATTTGGTAGGAATTTCATCTATTGCTTCTTTACGAGGAAATAGAGCTGCTCCAGCTTATTTTGCATCTAAAGCGTACCAAAAAGCTTATTTGGAGAGTTTGTATATCAAAACCAAAACGATTAAAACGAATAAGGTATTTATTACAGATATCCGACCAGGATTTGTAGATACAGCAATGGCATTAGGAGATGGAATCTTCTGGATGGTACCTTTAGAAAAAGCTTCGAAACAAATTTATAATGCAATTCGTAAGAAAAAACGTGTGGCATACATTTCTAAAAGATGGGCTTTAATTGCCTTTGCATTGAAAATAGTTCCATCTTGGTTATTAAAACAAGCAACATAATAAGTATATCAATGAAAGAAAAAATTCAAGCAGTAAAAGCTTTTCATGAAGCATTTGGGTTAGGAGTTAAAGAAACGCCAACAGTAGCTATTGGAGAAGATAGAAAATTACTTCGTTTTAACTTAATGAAAGAAGAAAATGAAGAGTACTTAGAAGCTGTTAAAAACAATGACTTAGTAGAAACAGCAGATGCACTAGGAGATATGTTGTATATATTGTGTGGTACTATTATAGAGCATGGAATGCAATATAAAATAGATGAAGTTTTTGAAGAGATTCAACGTAGCAATATGAGTAAATTAGGTGCAGATGGAAAACCAATTCATAGAGAAGATGGTAAAGTTATGAAAGGACCTAATTACTTTAAGCCAAATATAAAAGAAGTGTTAGAGCGCTAACAAGATAGATTATTGAGAAGGAGTGATTTTACATTCCTTCTTGATCATCAAATTGAGTAAGATCTGGTTCTGCAATTTTTGCAAGAGCTTCCTTTAATTGCGCTACACTAGTTACCATTTTTTCAATATTACCATATTCATCAACAATTAAATGAGTAGGATATTGTTTTACTTCTAGTTGATCTTCTAAATAAGATTTTTGATCTGCTACAACAGGGTATCTAAATTCATTCTTAGTTAAGAACTTTCGTAGCTTTCCTGCATTATCAAAAGCAAAACTTAAGAAAACTACATCTTCATAAGCCTCATACTTATCGTATAATTCATTTAACTCTGGAAATTCTTGAATACAAGGTTTAGAATCTACATACCAACATTCTAGAATAAGAATTTTTTCTCTTGTATTATCAGTAGTAAAAGTAGTCCCGTTTAAGTCAACAACATTAAACTCTGGTAATGGTGTTCCTTCTTTAAGAAAATAATCGTAGGCAACGGTACCTGCATCTTTAATAGCATCGCTAATACTCTCATCTTCATCGCCTCCTAATTCATACAACTGATACATTACATCTCCAGAAGCTAATTTTACAGGAACATAATCTCCAGTAGTTAACTCTTTTAAAAACGCATCTTTTTCAATTTCCTCACCATTCATGTCTAATGGAATAAAATCAGAAGAAAGATTAATATCTTCATTAAAATAACTCTCCCATTGTTGTAAATCTCCTAAAATACTATCAACGTCAGGAAGTAAGTCACTATTTACAGTCGCACTATCTGTAGTTGAATCAGAATCATCAGTACTAGTGTTAGTATCGTCTGATTCATTGGAGTTTGAATATAACTCGGTATTAGTGCTCGCAGAAAGATCTTCTAGTTCATTTTCATGTTTATAAAAATTAGTTAAAACATAAAAAGTAATACTAAAAGCAACGGCTATGGTAACTATGGTAATTAGAAAGTTTTTCATAATAGAGTTTACGAGTCACTATTACAAATATATAAAAAACATAATATATGTTAATTTTTAGTTAATCAATTACTTAGAGAAGACTAAATTTTTACTCTCCATCCATAAGGATCCTCAGAGATGTTGTACTGAATATTCATTAACTTTTCTTTGAAGAATGAAGCATATGAATTTTCTACAGTAGGTAATTCATATTCTTTTCCTCCATGGCTAAAACCTAAAATAGGATTGATTACAGTAGCAGTTCCAGAACCAAAAATTTCTTTAAGAGTTCCTTTTCTTGCAGCATCTTTAATTTCTACAACAGAAACACGTCTTACTTCAACCTCAATATTATTGTCTTTAGCTAACTGAATAACAGATTTTCTGGTAACACCATCTAAAATTCTATCATTGTTAGGAGCAGTAAGTAACGTATCTCCAATACGGAAGAAAATATTCATAGTACCTGCTTCTTCTAAGAATTGATGCGAACTTGCATCTGTCCAAATAATTTGCTGATACCCTTTTTCGTGTGCTAATTTCGTTGGATAAAATTGCGCAGCATAGTTTCCTGCAGCTTTTGCAAAACCAACACCACCATCTGCAGCTCTACTATACTTCTCAGAAAAAATTACACGAACCTCTCCAGCATAATAAGCTTGAGCAGGAGAAAGTAAAATCATGAATTTGTATTCTTCAGAAGGAGAAGCAGAAATTGCAGGCTGTGTAGCAATAACAAAAGGTCTTATATACATAGAATTACCAATACCTTTTTTAATCCAATCTTTATCAAGGTTTAATAAAGTAGTAAGTCCATCAAAAAAGTACTCCTTTGGAAACTCTGGAATAGCCAAACGTTCAGATGATTTATTAATTCTAACAAAATTCTCTTCTGGTCTAAATAAGAAAATATCATCATTATCATCCTTGTAAGCCTTCATTCCTTCAAAAACAGCTTGTCCGTAATGAAAAACACGAGCAGAAGGAGAAATAGAAATATCTCCATAAGGCTTAATAACAGGCGTTTGCCATTTGCCGTCTTTGTAGTCACATTCAAACATATAATCGGAAAAAACGGTTCCGAAAACTAAATTATTAAAGTCTACCGAATTAATTTTTGACTGCTTAATTGGTGTGATTTGAATGTCTGAAGAACTCATATAGAAAGATTTGGTTTGCTGCAAAAGTACAAAATAGTGACGAGTTTGCAGTTAGATTATACAGTTTCAAAGTATTGTAAAATTGTATCTTTGTAGTCTCTAATTATTTAATTGTCTTACAATGAAAAACTTACTTATATTATTTTTTGGTTTTATTTTAACATTAACGTCTTGTAAAACTGAAAAAAAAGAAAAAAATGAAGAAAAAGAAACACCAAAAACAGTATTTGTTTCATTTGGAGAAAAAATTTCTGAAGATGGGGCTTTAACAAAAACAGAAGCGTTTGAGAAGTATAATACTTTACAAGTAGGAGATACTGCTTTGGTAAAATTTGCGACTACAATAAACAATGTATGTAAAAAGAAAGGATGCTGGATGAAAGTTCCTGTTTCTGATACAGAAGAGGTAATGGTACGATTTAAAGATTACGGATTTTTTATGCCATTAGATAGCAAGGGAAAAGAAGTAATTGTAGAAGGGAAAGCTTTTGTAAAAGTAACACCAGTAGATGAATTACGTCATTATGCAGAAGATGCTGGGAAGTCTGAAGAAGAAATAGCAAAGATTACAGAACCTAAAAAAGAAATGGCGTTTTTAGCGCACGGAGTTTTATTAAAATAAATAATTGAAGCGAGAAATAATCATAACATCAGATGGCTCTACTACGATTCATCTACCCGATTGGAATGAACAATACCATTCTAAACATGGAGCCATACAAGAAGCTTATCATGTATTTATTAAGAGTGGTTTAGAGCATATTGTTCAAAAAGACATTTCAATTTTAGAAATAGGTTTTGGAACAGGGCTAAATTGTTTTATTACGTATTTAGAATCTGGTACACATCACATAAATTATGTTGGAGTAGAGGCGTTTCCTGTTGCAATAGCAGAAGTTCAGAAACTAAATTATGTTTCAGAATTAAATGCATTAGAAAACGAAGCGGTTTTTAATAAGTTGCATGAAGTTTCTTGGGAAGAAAAACATGAGATAAATCCTCATTTTTCCCTTACTAAGCGAGAACAATTTTTTAAGGATATAGCAGATGAAGCTGCATTCCATTTAATTTATTTTGATGCTTTTGGCGCACGTGTACAACCAGAATTATGGACCGAAGCAATTTTCCAAAAAATGTATACAGCATTAAAGGATAATGGTGTTTTAGTAACTTATGCGGCCAAAGGAAGTGTGCGCAGAGCTATGGAGGCAGTAGGATTTACTGTTGAACGTTTACCTGGCCCACCAGGAAAAAGAGAGATGTTACGAGCAACAAAATCGTAAAATCATTCAAAAAATATTTTGATTTAAAACGTATTACAATGAAATTTCAAAAGCGATTCGGAAATAGAAAAAGAACAAACCCGCAAAGAGGACTAATGTTAATTGTCTTGTTAGTGGTTATTTTGTACTTATTTTTTAATACTGAAAATATATTAGCACGTTTTTTTTAAATGAAACCATTTCAATTTAAAGAGTTTACTGTTTATCAAGAGAAAACAGCGATGAAAATTGGTACAGATGCAGTATTACTAGGAGCTTGGTGTTCCATAGCTAATTATCCAGATACTATTTTAGATGTAGGAGCTGGCACAGGCGTTATTGGGTTAATGTTAGCACAACGAACAGAAGCAATGACTATTGATGCTGTTGAAATTAATGAAGATGCTTACGAGGAAACTGTCGAAAATTTTGAAAGATCCGATTGGGGAGATCGATTATTTTGTTACAATGCTTCTTTTCAGGAATTTGCTGAAGAAATAAAAGAGGAAGAAGAAACATATGAGTTGATTGTTTCTAATCCGCCTTTTTATACAGATGATTATGAAACAGAAGATAAAGCTCGCAACGAAGCTCGATTTACTTCTTCTTTAACTTTCAGGGAATTATTACAAGGAGTTTCTATGACTTTAGCTAGTGAAGGAGTCTTTGCTACAATTATTCCTTATAAGGAGGAGCAAGGTTTTATAGCATTAGCAAAAGAAGTTGGATTATATGTAAACAGAGGTTGCCATGTAAAAGGAAATCCTAATAGCGAAATTAAAAGAAGCTTACTAGAATTTTCGTTTCAGCAAAAAGAAATGGTTGAAGAAACGTTGGTGATAGAAAAAGAAAGACATCAATACACAGATGCGTATATAGAACTTACAAAAGATTTCTACTTGAAGATGTAAGTGAGAATTCTATAGTATAAAAAGAAAAAGGTAAGTATTTAGATACTTACCTTTTTTATTGATTATTGAAAGTGAACTATAATAATCGTTCAAGCTTCAATGTTACTTTTTTTGTTTTTCCTTCAATATCAAGGATTGTTAGAGAAACTGTACTGTTTTCTTTTCTTAAATAGTTTTTATACACTTGAATATTTCCTGAATTATCATTGTTTACAGCAATGAGTTGATCTCCTTTTCTAATGCCTAATTTATAAGCAGGACTCGTTTTTTCTACTTGATACACTATAATAGTTCCTTTGCTTTTTCGAAGGTAAATTCCACTAACTGGAAATTCAAATGATTTATTAAAATTACTATTGGGTTTTAAGTATAGTATAGAAGTAGAATAGTCTAAAATGATATTAAATTTACTAATAACTTCACCACCTAAGATTCCCAAATAATTTTTATAACTACTAACACCGTTTTTATCATGTGCAATATTTACAGCCATCTCACCAAGTTCATATCCACCAATATTCATTGATTTGATAGCAATTTTTTCTGAAGTAGATTCTCCATGTAAATTTTGAGATTTAGAAATAAGACTTTTCTCAACTTTTTTAGATAAATTATTTTCTTTATTAAAAGGAGTATTTATAAGTAATGCTAATGCAGCTCCGCTGTCAAAAAAAACTCTTCCTGTAAAAGAGTCACCATTTCTTAAAGTAATACGAATATCAAATTGAGGAATAGGGAGACCACTTCCAAACTTAAAAGGAATTGCTTTATAGCCTTTAGTAGCTACATTTTCAATTTTATCGAATAGTAGAATTTCATTATTGTCATAATCAATTTTAGTAATGTAATCTTTAAGTAAACTGTAGCCTATAATTCCAACAAAATTCCTTCCCGAACTTCTTAATCTTGTTAAGTCACTAAGAACAAGATGGGTATTTTCTACTGTAATGTTATTGCTAAGCGTTAATTTTTGCGATAGAACAATATCGTAATCTTTTGTGCCTCCGGCACCAGTAGCACTTTGTCTAAAGTTTGCTTCTAAGCCTAAATCTTCAGCAACCTTAGTATCTAATAAATCAGAAGTAGCTCCAGTATCAAAAACAAAAATTCTTTCATTAGGATCATCATTGATTTTTACTTTAACAAACATTAAATCATCTTCTAATTCGAAAGGAATTTTTGCTATTTGTGCATCTAGTCTAAGAATACAGATACATAATAAGAAGGAGTAGATTAATATCCTCATTTTCTTTTACATGTTTTAAATTAATATGAAGCAAACCTATAGAAATAAATATGGTTTTATTGTTATCAAACGCTATTAAATGTTAACTAGTGTTAACCATGTTGCTATAAATAGTATTGAGAGTGGAATAATAATTTTTAAGAGAAAATAAAAGCACCAATACAAATGTATTGATGCCTATATAAATGTAACGAAAGACTTTTATTTAAAAATGTAATTTTTTTTATCTAGATGTTGCACGATTCTTTAACTCATATTTTACGATTAAATAAAGAATTGTGATTGAAAATAAAAAAATACCTAGATAAGAATATCCAATAATAGCAGTACTTGTATCTTGACTTCCAACTAAAAGTGGAAACATGATAACTGAGAATGCTGCAAAAAAACCAAAAATTAAAATTGATATGATTTTACCAATAAAAAGTAATTGCTTCATTTTTTATCATTTTAAATTTGTGGTCAAGTTAATTCTTTAATTGCTGTTTATAGTCGAAAAATATACCAAAGGAAGCATAAACTTTCCGAAACATGAACTTCTATTTATTAGCCTCTTAATTTTTTTTCTAAAATTAACCAGCTGTAACGTAAGAAAACATACCAAGGACTTAGGTTTGGATTAGGAGTTTTACCTTGTCCAAAATGTTTTATTTGTAATTCGTACCAAATTATATTCATAAATCCATCTATTCCTTTTACACCAGTTTTTTTAATTGTAGTAGGAAATGTGGTGTGTTCTTTAGAGAAAAGATCGCGTACTAAGCTAGGATAAATAGCAAAAGGTCTTGCAATTCCTATAACATCAACATTGCCAGATATTACAGCATCTTCCATAACGTTTCCAGATCTAAATCCTCCTGTAAGCATTAAAGGAGTATCTGTGATTTTTCGAGCTTTTTTTATGTACTCTAAAAAGTAAGCTTCTCTTTCTACTGTACTTTTCTTTTGACCTTTTCCCATCATAGCTGGGGCTTCATAAGTTCCGCCAGAGATTTCAATTAAATCGATACCTTCTTTAGATAAAATTTTCACAACTTCCATAGACTCTTCTTCAGAAAAACCACCTTTTTGAAAATCAGCAGAATTTAATTTAATCCCAATAGGGAAATCTGCTCCTACATTTTTTCTGATATTTCGATATACTTCTACAACAAATCGAGCTCTGTTTTCTAAACTTCCTCCCCATTTATCTTCTCTAATGTTTGTATATGGAGATAAAAATTGACTGACTAAATATCCATGTGCTCCATGAATCTGTACACCTGTAAAACCTGCTTCTTTTAAAATAAGTGCAGTACGACCAAAAGCATTAATAATTTCTATAATTTCTTCCTCTTGTAAGGCTCTAGGAATTTTTTTTGTAGCATTTTTTCTTCCACCTGTTTTTAGTGGCACTGCTGAAGGAGCAACTAATTCACTATTTATTTGTTCCATAGCTTGCCTTCCTGGGTGATTAATCTGAGCCCATAAATGCGTATTTGTTCCTTTTATTGTATCGCCCCATTGTTTAAGAATATCAAGGTTTTTTCGATCTTCGATAACTACATTTCTAGGTTCTCCTAATGCAGTTTCATTTACCATTACATTTCCTGTAATTAAAAGTCCAGCACCATCTTCTGCCCAACGTTTATAAGCATTTATTAATGCAGGAGTAGGTTTGTATTGCTTAGTGGCTAAGTTTTCACTCATGGCAGATTTAGCAATACGATTGTGTAAAACAGTTCCATTAGGTAATGTAAGTGATTGTTGTAAGTGTTTCATGTTAGTTTTATATGAGGGATAACGTTTATTTTAATTATAGAACGATACATTAGAATAAAATTCTAAAGTTACTAAGGTAGTGAAATAGTGATTTCTAAAGAGAACTAAATTTATTACTAAAACTTAGCAGATAATACATCTACAATTATTTTAGCAGCGCTTTGACTTCCTTCTAGAGAGGGATGGAATTTATCTTGACTATAATAGCTATAATCATTAGTAGTAGTAAAGTGTTTTTTCCAAACTTTTCCAACGGGAAATAGTATAGCGTTATTTAATTTGGCTGCATCTGTATAGTTTTTTATAACACCATTAAACGTATAATAATAGAGTTGAGCAGGCCAAACCATAAAATAACCTAATTGAGTATTATTTTCTTTACACAGTTTTTGATACTTTTTTCCGTATTCTATAAGCATTTTTCTACCGTCACTTTGGGAAGATGGTCCTTGCTGTAAAATAACAAGATCAAATTTTTTACTAGCTATTAATTTCTGAACTTGTCCATTGTTCCAATGATCTTCAATAGCATAATTAGGATATGCAACCATTTTTGTATGAACAATCATACCTTTTTGTTTTGCTTCTTTAGTAACAAGTTCTGGTAAATTGTTTGAATAAGTAAGACTATTCCCTATAAACAAGATATTAAGTTCTTTTGAGTTTGTTTTTTTCTGACTATGTAAGTATGTATAGCTACTCAATAAAAGAAAGCATAAAAGAAAAAGTTGTCGCATGTTTAGAAAAAAGTTTAGATAACGTTATTTATTATTCGTAACTCTTGTTAAAATTGTAGAGGTAATGCCTTCAAATGTTGTAGGGCGTTTATCAGAAGAAAATGAAGTGCCAAGTTTCATGGTGTTTTCGTCTTTAAATTCGGCGATACATATCATTTTCTTCACAATATTGTCATTTGTATCGTATATAATAAGATCAATTTCTATAGGATTCTTATCTGCATTATAGGTATACATTGATTTAACACTCTTTTTTTTCAGTGTAAAGTTTTTTCCTCCTAAAACGGTGTTACCAGTTTTCATAGTGAAATATCCATCAGATTCAAAAATTAAGTATCCTATTTTTCCTTTATCAGTACCTTTCCATTTACCAACAATATCTATGTTAGTTGTAGTAGATTTAAATGATAGAAAAGGAATAAGTAATAATAAAGTGATGTATTTTTTCATAGAGAAATATAGTTTTAGAACAAGATATACTGTTCTGTAGAATTATTAAGTTAAATTTCTTTTAAAAGTTCTTTTTTGTAACCATTGTAGGCTTCGTCTATATAGCCATGTGGATTGCATATTACTTGCGTAGTTCCGATTTTATAATCTTTTGGCTCATGAATATGTCCATGTATCCATAACTTAGGAGAATAATTTAAAATTAAATCATCAAGATTTGAAGCATAAGCAGCTGAGAGAGGGTGCGATCTTTGTTTTTCTGGTATAGATTTAATACTCGGAGCATGATGTGTAACTACAATATTGGTCTTGTCTTTATGTTGCTCTAAGCTTTTAGATAGCCATCTTACAGATTCGTTATGAATATTGAAAGTATCAATTGTTCTTAGTTTAGAATAAGAAGGATATCGTCTAATCTTTTTATAATCGTTCATTTTTTCTTGACAAATGATACCATATTCTCTTGGATTGCCAAAAAGAGAAAAATCAGTCCATAAAGTTGCTCCATGAAAAACAATATGTTCAATTGCTATAGCTTCGTTTTCAAGAACATGAATGTTAGAATTCTTAGTAAGTTCCTTTATTTTATAAAGCACTTTTGGGTAAGTACCTTTATAATATTCATGATTTCCTAATACATGAATAACAGGTTTTTGTTGAATTGTTTCTTTAATCCATTGAATACCTTTTATTCCTATATTAATATCTCCAGCAAGAACAACGACATCTGCATTATCAAATGTTAAATTGGTTTTTCCAAACTCTTGATGCAGGTCACTAATGATTTGAATTTTCATATTTCGAGTAAAACTTTTTCTATTAGCAATTGTTTTAAAAAGTAAAAATGGCAAATACTTTGCTGTTTAAAAAAAGTATTTGCCATTTTATTATTAATAGGGTTATAGTAATTACCCTATTACAGCCTCAGGATTGTAGCCTAAATAAGGGACTTTTTTTTCTATAAAGTGAATTCCATATTCTTGTAATTCCTTTAAAATAGGTTCGTATACTTCTTTATGAATTGGTAATTGAACTCCAGATGTAGTTATTTCTTTATTTAGAATTCTCAAGGTAGCCATTGCTACAGGTAATCCAACAGTTTTAGCCATAGCAGTGTATGTTTGATCATCGCCTTTAATAATCATACTACTTTCTATCTGATGTTTTCCTTGTTTATCTTGATAACCAAACTTATGATGCATTACAATCATGTCTTTATCTTCAGAAGCTAAAGTCCAAGAATCCATTAATATTTTTTGTAAAATTTGGGCTGGAGTAGCATTTTTTAAACCAACTTTTTTTGTGTCGTTAAAAATATCTAACTCTAAAAATTTCTCCCACATTAGATCATCTTGATCAATTTTTAAATAAGATCGAAACTTTAACTCAACAGAATCTGAAGGTGAATAGGCTAAGAAAGAATTTGTAAAGTCTCTATAACTCATATTTTCAGAGTTCTCAATAGTATAGCTATCATCAGTCATCCCTAATTGAACAAACACATTCCAAGCCCTAGAAAAACCAACTTTACGAACTGTTCCACGGTACATCGTAGGAATATCCTCTAAGCCATAAATACTTCTATATTTTAAAGAATCTCTATTGGCATAAGCTTCAAATTTTCCGCTTCCATTAATGGTTAAAAACTCTGTTCTTCTAAATAATTTATGGTACGGAATATACTTATATGCTCCTTCTTGAATAAATTTAGAAGCACCTCCTTGTCCAGCCAACACAACATTTCGTGGATTCCATGTAAACTTATAATTCCATAAGTTGGTATCACTTTCAGGAGCTACTAAACCACCACAAAAAGATTCAAATAATAACATTTTTCCGCCATTTTCGCGAATTTTATTAATTACTTCCATGGCACTCATATGATCTATTCCAGGATCTAATCCTATTTCGTTCATAAAAACCAACCCTTTTTCCTTTGCAGCAGCATCTAAAGCTTGCATCTCTTTTGAAATATAAGAAGCAGTAACCATGTGTTTACCAAACTCAAGACAATTCTTTGCTACTTCAATATGCAAGTGCGCAGGCAACATAGAAATAACAATATCCGATTGTTGGATAGCATTTTTTCTACTCTCGTCATTAAAAACATCCAACGCTATAGCTGAAGCATTTGGGTGATTGTTCGTTTTTTCTTGTGCGTTTTGTATAGAAAGATCACCAATAGTGATATGTAAATTTTCTTCAGTAGATTTATCTAATAAATATTTTATCAACGAGGAGCTAGATCTACCTGCTCCTATAATTAGTATGTTTCTCATGAAATTAAGTAGTAAATTTGTAATGTTTTAAATTCAACAATAAAACATCAAAAAGTTTAATTTATAACAAATATAGTAATAATGTATAAGAATTTAACAATAATTGCTCTTTTAGGAGCAATTACAATTATTTTAGGAGCTTTTGGAGCACATACTTTTAAAGCACAATTATCTCCATCTGCATTCGATAGTTTTGAAACGGCTGTTCGTTATCAGATGTATCATGTTTTAGTACTGCTCGCAATAAATTTACATAATGGGTTTTCAGAACAATTTAAGAGAAAAAGTACTTATATATTTATGATAGGAATCTTATTTTTTTCTGGATCTATTTACGCAATACAATTAGTAAATGTACCAGCAAAATACATTTGGCCAATTACGCCATTAGGAGGAACAATACTAATCGTAGGATGGTTTCAATTGTTTTACGAATTCCTTAAAAAAGCACGCGGTAAATAAAATGTTGATAAAAAATATTCGAGGATCAGCAGTTTAAACAAAAAGGTTTATTTTTGTCGCAAATAAAACACAACTAAAAAAGATAGAGATGACAAATCTTGAAACGAAAACGATTTCGTTGGACGCATTAGGAATAAAGAGTTCTACGGTTCGTTATCAGTTAACTTCTGAAGAATTACAGAATTTAACTATAGCAAAAGGTCAAGGAAAAGAATCTGCATTTGGAGCATTAGCTGTTAATACTGGAGAATTCACAGGAAGATCGCCTAAGGACAGATTTATAGTAAAAGACGAAATCACTAAAGATGAGATTTGGTGGGGGGATATTAACATACCTTTTGATAGTGATAAATTTGATAAGTTATACGAAAAAGTAACAGCTTATTTATCAGATAAAGAAGTGTTTGTTAGAGATAGTTACGCATGTGCAGACGATAACTACAGATTAAACATTAGAGTTGTAAATGAATATCCATGGAGTAACATGTTTGCTTATAATATGTTTTTACGTCCAACTGCAGAAGAGTTAAAAAGCTTTACTCCAGAATGGACTGTAATTAACGCTCCTGGTTTTATGGCAAATCCAGAAGAAGATGGAACACGTCAACACAATTTTGCAATACTTAACTTTTCTAGAAAAGTAGCTTTAATTGGAGGAACTGGATATACTGGAGAAATTAAAAAAGGAATTTTTTCTGCTTTAAACTTTATTTTACCGGTATACAAAAATACACTACCAATGCACTGTTCTTCAAACATTGGTAAAGATGGAGATACGGCTATTTTCTTTGGACTTTCTGGAACAGGAAAAACAACATTATCTACAGATCCAAATAGAAGCTTAATTGGAGACGATGAGCATGGTTGGACTTCAGAGAATACGGTATTTAACTTTGAAGGTGGTTGTTACGCAAAAGTAATTGACTTATCTAAAGAAAAAGAGCCAGAAATCTATGGTGCAATTAAGAAAGGAGCAATCCTTGAGAATGTAATTATGGATGATAAAGGAAATGTAGATTTCCATGATACAAGTATTACACAAAATACACGTGTAAGTTATCCTATTTTCCATATCGAAAATATTCAAGTTCCTTCTATAGGAAAGAACCCTAAAAATATTTTCTTTTTAACAGCAGATGCATTTGGAGTATTGCCTCCAATCTCTAAGTTAACACCAGGACAAGCGGCTTACCACTTTATTTCTGGATATACAGCAAAAGTTGCAGGTACAGAAGCTGGAATTAATGAGCCATTGCCAAGTTTCTCAGCATGTTTTGGTGCACCATTTATGCCATTACATCCAACGCGTTACGCTGAAATGTTAAGCAAGAAAATGAAAGAAACAGGTGTGAACGTTTGGTTAGTAAATACAGGATGGTTTGCAGGACCTTATGGTGTTGGAGATAGAATGAAATTGAAATATACGCGTGCAATGATTAATGCTGCGTTAACTGGAGGTTTACCAGAAGAAATTACACATGAAAACTACCACATACATTCTGTATTTGGTTTAGCACAACCAAGGCAATGTCCAGGAGTACCTTCAGAATTATTAAGCCAACGTCAAGCGTGGAATAATGATGAAGGATATTATGAAACAGCACATAAATTAGCAGATTCATTCAGAGAAAATTTTAAGAAGTTTGAAGAATATGCAAATGAAGAGATATTGGCTGGTGGACCACCAATTATCAAAAAATAAAAACAATTGAAAAGCATCCTTTTAAGGATGCTTTTTTTATGGAAAAGATTTCAAAAAAAATACCATTAAGAGATGGATTCTTCATTGTGTTCAGAATGACAATTACTGCGTCATTGCAATTGAGGAACGAAAGAAGCAGTTTGTTTTCAATATAGAGATTACTTCAACCTTTCAGGCTTCGTAATGACGTGATTTTTCAGAAGGAGAATTACTGCGTCATTGCGATTGAGGAACGAAAGAAGCAATCTATTTTTCGATATAAAGATTTTTTAGTCGTATGGACTCTTTAGGATAAGATAATTTTCAGCAAATTGAAAAAGACTAAAAGAGTTCGGTAAATACTATTTATTTTTGCGAAATAAATTAAAGAATATGGTGGTACAAGGAAATATTGTAGATATAATAAATAAGAGAATTTTTAAAGGTGAAGTTGAAGTTGAAGGAGGAAAAGTAAAAGCTATTAGAGAAGCAAATCATACTATTGAAAATTATATACTTCCAGGTTTTGTAGATGCACATATTCACATTGAAAGTTCTATGCTTGTTCCTTCTGAATTTGCTAAAGTAGCAGTATTACATGGTACAGTAGCAACAGTATCTGATCCACACGAAATCGCAAATGTATTAGGTGTAGCGGGTGTAGATTTTATGATTGAAAACGGGAAAAAAGTTCCGTTGAAATTTAATTTTGGTGCGCCTTCTTGCGTGCCAGCAACTTCTTTTGAAAGTGCAGGAGCAGTTATCGATTCAGATGATATTAAAAAAATGCTAGAGAATCCAGATATTAAATATCTAGCAGAAATGATGAATTATCCGGGAGTTATTTATAAAGATGAAGAGGTGTTAAAGAAAATAGCTTGGGCTAAACATTATAATAAATCCGTAGATGGGCATGCTCCAGGAGTAAGAGGAGAAGATTTAGACGCTTATATCGCTGCAGGAATTTATACAGATCATGAATGTTTTACTTATGAAGAAGCATTAGAAAAGCTTCAAAAAGGAATGAAAGTGATTGTGAGAGAAGGAAGTGCCGCGAAAAACTTTGAAGCATTAATCGATTTATTACCTGAGCATTATGAGCGTATGATGTTTTGTTCAGACGACAAACATCCAGATGATTTATTAGTAGGACATATCAATCAATTATGCGAGCGTGCAGTAGCAAAGGGAATTGATGTGTTTAAAGTATTACAAGCTGCTTGTATAAATCCAGTAAAACATTACAATTTAGATGTAGGATTGCTAGAAGAAGGAGATGAAGCGGATTTTATAGTTGTAGATAGTTTAGAAAAATTTAATGTATTACAAACGTATATAAATGGTGAATTGGTAGCGGATAAAGGAACTTCTTTTGTGCAGCCAGTAGCATTTGAAGTGTTAAATAATTTCGATACAGATAAAAAGAAGATCGCAGATTTTGAATTTCACTCAGCATCAGAAAAAATACGTGTAATTGAAGCTTTAGATGGAGAGTTGGTAACCAATGAAATTGAAGCAAACTCTCTATTAAAAGAAGGTAATTTAGTTTCAGATGTAGCAAACGATATTTTAAAAATGACGGTAGTCAATCGTTATAAAAATGCTGAGCCATCAATTGCTTTTATTAAAAACTTTGGTTTAAAAGAAGGTGCAATTGCAAGTTCCGTAGGACACGATTCTCATAATATTATTGCGGTAGGAGCTTCTGATGAAATGATTTGCAAAGCGGTAAATCTTTTAATAGAAAATAAAGGAGGAATCTGTGCAGTTACTGAAACTGATAGTAAAGTAGTAGCCTTACCTGTGGCTGGAATTATGAGTGATAAACCTGCAACTGAAATTGGAAAAGCTTATGCAGAATTAGATGCAATGGCAAAAAAGCTAGGAAGCACTTTAAGAGCACCTTATATGACATTATCTTTTATGGCATTATTGGTAATTCCAGCTTTAAAACTATCAGATAAAGGATTATTTGATGGAAATACATTTAAGTTTACCTCTTTAGAGGTTAAGTAATTTAGACTTAGAAATTATACTATAAAAAAGCACAACATTACGTTGTGCTTTTTTTGCAATAGATTTTTATTTAGCTGAATCTAATTTGAAAATAGATCCTTGTACATCTACATCACCATGATGTTTTCCTAAGAATGTAAATCCACCTTTACCACTCCAATCTGCCTTTAATGCCATATTTGCTTCAAAATGAAGTCTTAATGGAGTTAAAGGATTGCTATTTGGAATATTTCCAGTAATGTTGATTAAGCGAACAATATCTCCATATCCAGCAGGATACGTAGTTCCTGAAACTTTACCTGAATAACTTTTTTTAGTAGCTCCATCTGTAATAGTTATATTACCTGTTACAGTATGCTTATCTGCATCTACTAATAATGAAAATTCAACCATTGTTCCTAATGGATTTGTAAGAAATCCCATTGAACCTTTGAAATAAACTGTTTCTGTTGCTAAAGCTGTAGTTGCCATAATTTTTATGTTTTTGGTTAGTATTTTGATGTAAAATTACCAGAGAAGAAGCGTTCATCTTTTTTTAATGGAATAAGACAGGTTTTCTTATCCATAAAAAAATAAAAAAGTGGAATAAAAGATATTGTAGTTGAAGAGATGAAAAAACAAAAAGACTCAGATTGTTATTTAGGAGAGGCACCTGAGATTCTTAGAAAACCGCTCAACATAATAAAACAGTTATTTTAAACTAAATCGATTTAGGTATCAGTTTTATCACTCAAAGCTTGTGAAATAAGCTGTCATTGCGAAAAAAATAGAATATAATGGAGTTTTTTGCGGCAATCTGTTGAAAAAGAGTAAAATGATTTTAGCTATAAGACATCGTAGTAACATAATTCTTTGATTTACATATGTCTAAAAAGAATTTTCATGTTAAATTAAAAAAGCCTATCAAAACTGTATTATTGCTTTAATAGGCAGTGATTATATATTTTTACACGATTACTTCAACGTGCGAAAGCGCTTAATAATTTCCTTATAACGCTCACTTAAAGTGACTTTATGATTTTCCTGCAATAAAATAAGATTATCAGATGGAACAATTTCTGTGATTTTTTCAATGTTTACAATAAAATTACGATGTGTTCTGCAAAAGACATTGTTATCTAGGAGTTGTAAAATCTTTTTCAATGAAATTAAAATGACGAACTTTTCTTTAGAAGTAATAATATTACAATACTTTTCTTCAACTTCTATGTAGATAATGTCGGCTAATAATACCTTTTTTAACGATTTTCCTTTTTTAATAAATAAGTAATTATCGCTAATTACAGTATCTTCTTCATCAGTAAAGAAAACATCTGTTTGTTCGTAAAATTTTTCGATTGCCATTTCAATTGCATACAAAACCTCTAATTCATTAAAAGGTTTTAACAAAAAACTAAACGGTTTGGTAAGTTTTGCGCGTTCAAAAATAGTACGATCGGTAGAGCTTGTTAAAAAAACAAAAGGTTTAGAAGCTTCAGGAACAGTATTAATAGTTTCTGCAAAGGTAATTCCGTCTGGAACTCCGTCTAAGAAGATATCAATAATAACTAAATCAACCTTAACCTGATAGAATAATGTGAGTGCTTCTTTAAAACTTCTCGCAATTCCAGATACAGTATACTGGTTGTCTGTTAGTGTTTTAACTAATTTATCACTTTCTTCGGGGGTGTCTTCAATGATTAAAATGTGAATGTTATCCATTGAGGGGTGTTTTAGGTAAAGATACAATCATTTTTGTACCTTTTCCTAATTCACTTTCAATACTAAATTTTCCATTGTTTTTTTGAATCATAGATTTTACTAAACTTAAACCTAATCCGGTACCAAGAACATCCTCATGCTCTTTCTTATGTAGTAATGCAGAATCTTTTAGTAATTCTAATCGAGTATCTTCACTCATTCCTAAACCAGTATCTTCTACGACTAAATCCCAATAACTATCAGATTCTTGTGTATGTATAGTTATTGATCCTTCAGGTTTTGAAAATTTAATGGCGTTGTCTAATAAATTACGCAATACAATCTTTAAAGATTCCTGATCAATAGCAACGATAGCTTTTTTAGATACGTTATTTTCAAAATGTATTGCTTTTTCAAGAAGAAGAGCTTTGTAGTTATAGCTAACGTGTTCTACAAGAATAAATAAACGATGGTTTTCTATATGGAAATATCCGCCATTGGTTTGTAATAATGCCCAATTCAGTAAGTTGTCTAATAAACCGTACGCGCCGTTTACAATACCACTATTTTTTTGTAATAAATGTTCTAGCGCATTTATGTTTTTAGATTGTAAATTATCTAATAATACAGTATTACTCGATTTTAAAGCATTTACAGAAGAACGTAAATCATGACTTACAATAGAAAAAAGTTTGTCTTTGGTAGCGTTTAATTCATCTAAAGTTTCTTTTTGTTTGGCAATAATTTTATTCGTTTTTACCTTTTCTCTAAAGAAATAAGCACCAATGCCTAAAAATAAAAGTAAACCAATAGCAGAATACAAAAAGATGTTACGTTGGGTTTCTTTTAACTCATTTTCAACCTGTAATAAATCTACTTCTTGTTGTTTTTCTTTAACAGCGAATTCTTTTTCTTTTTGAGCAACTTCGTAAATTCTATTTTGATTATTTAAGGAGTCATTCCATTTTTTATATTCTTTTATATATTTCAAAGCAGCAGCCAAATTATTTCTTCTTTCTTCTATAGCAGACATATTGAATGCTGTATTGCGCTTTGTTCTAAAATCATTTGTATGTTTTGATAAGTCATATGCTTTTTTAAAAAAGTCTATACCTAATTCCTTTTTATCTTGTCGGTAATATAGGTTTGCTAAATTCATATACCCTATAATCAATTTAGAAGTATCCTTAACTTTCTCTTGAATTTTTAAAGTTTTAATAAGGTAAGGTTCAGCTTCATTATATTTTGTTAATAAAAGATAGCATAAACCGATATTCTGAAGAACACTTGTTTTTTTAATTCCAAGTAAGTCTTTTTCTTGAATGTTTTCAATCTGTTGTAAATAAGTAATGGCTTGCTTATAGTTTCTCTGTTGCATTTCGCATGTTCCAATATACATGTTTGCATGAGGATGAAATACAAAATCTTTTGTTATAAAAGATAGCTCTCTTTTCGCTTCATTATAAACTCCTTTTTTTCTAAAGCTTTCGCCTCTAAAAAGATGGTAGTAATTTTTTAATTCGCCTAAATTTTGTTTTTTTAATTGCTTGGCAGTGTTAACTAAAGTAGAGTCCCATTGCTTTTCAAAGAAAAAAGTTTTTATTTTCTTAAATTCAGAATTCTTATCATATTTATTACTTTTTTCTTCAATTGCTTTTTGAAATGGAGATTTTTCTTGGGAAACAATAGATCGGTGAAAAAAAAGGAATATAAAAAGGAAGCTTAGAATATGTTTTTGATGCATTTCTATCTAATTTAGAGAATGCTAACATACTAATTAAAAGTGGAAAAGACTAATAATGGAAATTGATGTTATAAAGAAAGAAAGTAGCTAATTATGTACTAAACTTGGTTTCTATAATACAGATGTAGAAACCAAGTTAATAATTTAGAATTAATTTTCTTGAGTTGGATCTTGAACCTGAACCATTAACCCATTGTCCTCTATAGTGCCCATTGTATCACTATCTGACCATACCCAAATTTTTTCACCTACTTTCCCATTTGGTTTAATGGTAATTGGACTACTACTCTTAGAATCAGAAATAATTTTAAAAGATTTTCCGCTATAATCGTTTTTATTAGGATTATTTGGATCATCAAGTTTTTGAAAGTTGAAGTTCTTTCCTGTTGATTTAGGATCATATGTTCCTGTAAGTTTATATTGTGTATTCCCTGGAAGTTCAGTTGCTGTTAAAGTAATTTCAATGCCGTTTACAGTTAATGTATTTGCCATAATATTTGTATTTTTTTAGAATGATTAGATGGCTCAAAGTAATAAATTAAAACTGAAACTCTCATTAAGAAGAGAATAAGTAAGTGTTTTTTAGGAATAAGATAGAAAATAGTAGGAATAAGCTTTATTAATGAAGAGAGTTTTACGAGTAAGAGGAATGCAAAATCTCATAATTTCTTTTTTTATTGATTAGCTTTGTGATTATACAAAGCACGTATTTTTTTGAAGACAGAACGAATTATATTAGGAGTAGATCCAGGAACTACCATTATGGGGTTCGGAATTATTAAAGTAGTAGGAAAGAAGATGGAATTTGTGCAAATGAATGAATTACTATTACAAAAATACAGCGATCCTTATCTGAAATTGAAACTAATTTTTGAAAGAACTATTGAGTTAATAGATACTTATAAGCCAGACGAAATTGCATTAGAAGCTCCTTTCTTTGGGAAGAATGTACAATCTATGTTAAAGTTAGGTCGGGCGCAAGGAGTTGCCATGGCAGCAGGGTTATCACGTGAAATTCCTGTTACAGAATATGCGCCTTTAAAAATAAAAATGGCCATTACTGGAAATGGAAAAGCAAGTAAAGAACAAGTCGCAATGATGTTAAAGTCATTGTTAAACTTAAAAGAATTGCCTAAAAATTTAGATGCGACAGATGGTTTGGCAGCAGCAGTTTGTCATTTTTATAATTCAGGAACAAAAGTAGGAGGTAAAAATTATACAGGTTGGGCGGCTTTTGTAAAACAAAATGAAAAGCGCGTAAAGAAATAGAAAAATGAGTGCTAAGTATTGTAAAAATTGTGGAACTGAAGTTACTGGCAACTATTGTAGTCATTGTGGACAAAGAACAACAGTAGATCAAGTAACCTTTAAAGAAGCATTTCACGATTTTTATTCAGCATTATTTTCGATAGATGGACCTTTCGTAAATACATTGAAACTACTTTTTGTAAACCCAGGGAAACTGTTTAGAGATTTCTTATATGGTAAACGAAAAAAATATTATAAACCTATATCGTTCTTTATCCTTACAACAGTAGTTTTTGTACTAATAAGAACATTGTTCAATAGCGATCCTATGGCTGGTATGGCTAAAGTAGATTTAAATTCAGAAGAATTGAATACGCTATCTTACAAAGCAGGTAAATTTATGTCTAACAACATAAACAACATTCTTTTCGTTTTTGTTTTTACATGTGCCATGTTTTTGAAACTGTTTTTCTATAAAAAATATCGTTTTATAGAGTTCTTAGTGGTGTCTTTTTATTTATTAAGTTTTTATACAATTATAACAACTGTATCCATTCCAATTTTAAAAACTATAGATTTTCAATATAGAGCATTACCATTAATGTTAATGAGTATTTATGTAGCTTATGCTATGAGTTCTTTTATAAAAGGAACTAAAATAAAGATTATTGGTAAAGCAATTCTAGCCTATTTTTTAGCGTTGATTTTTTATATGGTTTTAGGTTACGGATTATCATTTCTTATTGTTTGGATTAAAAATAACTAATGGCAGGAATCTATATTCACATACCCTTTTGTAAACAAGCGTGTTATTATTGCGATTTTCATTTTTCTACTTCCTTAAAACGAAGAGAAGAAATGTTAGCTGCATTAATAGAAGAGCTTATTATAAGAAAAGAAGAATTTGCTAATGAAACTGTGGCTACCATTTATTTTGGAGGAGGTACACCTAGTATTTTATCTACAAAAGAAATTAATAAGCTAATTGATATTGTATACAAATATTATGAGGTAATAGATCATCCAGAAATTACCTTAGAAGCCAATCCAGACGATCTTTCTGAAGAACGAATTATAGAAATTGCAAATTCAGATGTAAACAGATTAAGTATTGGAATTCAATCTTTTTTTGAAAAAGATTTAAAACTAATGAACAGAGCACATAATGTAACTGAAGCAAAAAAGTGTCTGGCTATTGCAGCTCGTTATTTCGAGAATATTTCAATCGATTTGATTTATGGAATCCCTGATGTTTCTAATGAAGAGTGGCGCGATAATATAAGAACAGCCTTATCATTCGGAATTCCACATATTTCGAGTTATGCATTAACAGTAGAGCCAAAAACAGCTTTAGAAAAGTTCATAGCAAAAGGTATTATAAAAGATGTAGATGATGAACTGGCACAAGAGCAGTTTTTAATATTAGTAGACGAACTTTCTAAAGAAGATTTTGTGCATTATGAATTATCAAACTTTGGAAAAGAAGGCTTTTTTAGTAAAAATAATACAGCCTATTGGCAAGGGAAGAAATATATAGGAATTGGACCGTCTGCACATTCTTTTAATGGTACCGAACGAAGCTGGAATGTTGCGAATAATGCAAAATATATAAAAGGTATTCAAGAAGGAAAGTTACCAAATGAAGTAGAAGAATTATCTATTACAGATCAGTATAATGAATATGTAATGACAGGTTTACGTACTATATGGGGAGTTTCATTAGAAAGAATACGACAAAGTTTTGGTTCGACATATTTGGAATATTTAAAAATGCAAGCTCAAAAATTTATTGCTGAAGATTTATTGTATATTGAAAACGAAACTTTAAAAGCAACACGAAAAGGGAAGTTTTTAACCGATGGAATTGCTTCTGACTTATTCATTTTGAATTTAATTCAGGATGCTTAATTTGACTGAAAAGTATGATTGCAACAATTCAATATAACAATAAGAAATATACCATAGATTTATCAAAACCTATAGATATTTCCATTCCAATAGATATTTCAAAGCAAAATGTAAATGCATGGTATTTAGATGATCCTACAATTGTTGCAGAGCAGTTTGATGAACAGGTAATTAAAGTGTCTGAAGGAGCAGCAGTTAATTTTAATACGATTCATTTTAATCCACATTCACATATTACACATACAGAATGTGTTGGTCATATTACGCACACAGTACATTCAATAAATAAAAATTTAAAACAGTTCTTTTTTTTAGCAGAAGTAGTAACAGTAGCTCCTGAAAGTAATGGTGAGGATTTTGTGATTTCTAAAAAACAATTACAAAAAGCATTAGGAAATAAAAAACGAGACGCCATCGTAATTCGAACACTTCCAAATTTAGAAGATAAAAAATCAAAGCAATATTCAAATACCAATCCACCATATGTGTTAGAGGAAGCTGCAATTTATTTAAGAGAAAAAGGAATTCAACACTTATTAATAGATTTGCCTTCAGTGGATAAAGAAAAAGATGGAGGTTTGTTATTGTCACACAATGCTTTTTGGAATACCAAAGGAGATATTCGCTTAGATGCTACAATTACAGAGTTTATTTTTGTTCCTAATGTTATAGAAGATGGGACCTACTTTTTAAACCTAATGATTGCGCCATTCGAAAATGATGCAACACCAAGTAAACCTACTTTATATGCTATTCATAAATAAGTAATAATCTTATTTTTGCTTGTTTTAAAATAGTCCCCAATGAATAGCAATAAAGAATACAAAGGAGTAATCTTCGATTTAGACGGTACCTTATTAAACACACTTGGAACATATACGTATATAATGAATGAGCTTTTAAAGGAAAATAATTTTCCAGTGCATTCAGAGGAAACGTATGGTAGCTTTATAGGTAATGGAGCGAAGAATTTCATTACAAAATCACTTCCATTAGAAGTAAGAAACGAAGCTTTTATTGAAAAGTTATTACATGAATTTCATACACAATATGAAGTTACATATAATCAACATTCAAAAGTGTATGATGGTGTTATGAAGGTATTGTTAGCAATACAAACTGAAGGAATTCAACTCACTTTATTATCAAATAAATTACACCATTTAACTCAAAAATGTGCAGCTTATTTTTTTTCAGAGATTCAATTCAAGTATGTAATAGGTCAATCTGCAAAATATAAAAAACCAGATCCTAGTGGAGTTACTGAACTTTCTAAGCAATTGGAAATTCCTCTTGAAGAGTTAGTTTTTATAGGAGATACAGAAGTAGATATAAATACAGCCAAAAATGCAACTATAGATAGTATTGCGGTAACTTGGGGATATAGAACTAAGGAAGATTTAACAGCTTTAAAGCCTAATTATTTAGCAGAAACTCCAAAAGACTTACTAAAATTATTACTGTAGGTGATTAAAAACAAACAACCGTCTAAAACTCAATTTTAGACAGTTGTTCTAGCTTGTTTAAGTTACTTTTTTAAAGCTTTTTTCATTTCGGTAACTGTAGTGCCACCTACAGCTACATTATCATCAGGAAACTCTTTTATTGAGACCATAAATAAATGTTTAGGAATTCCTGTAATTGCTACAGACACTTCCGTAAGTTTCTCAATGAGTTCTTGCTTAACGTCTTCATCAAGTGTACCAGTTTCAAATGAAATGTATGGCATATTTCTATTAATTTTTAGGGGTTACTTCTATTATTTGTCATAACTAAAACTATGACGTTCTATAAACGAATTTACTAAATTCTTATTCGAAGTCTTGATTTTTGTTTCTTTTTATCAAGGAAAAGAAAGAGAAATTAATTCTTATTTATTAACTCACAACTGCGCTCAATTTGACAATTATAATTAAAAAACTAAAGACTCATTTATAAGTAAAAAATAACATCGAACTCAAGTTAAATAATAAATTTTAGGCATCTTCATCAAAATAGTAACTTCGCTATCTTTTAAAAATGATAACCCCGAATCTAGAAAAATGAGTAATAAGTTAAAAGCCAAACAGTACCACACAGCTGTTAGTAACTATGATGAAGCAACCATTATATCAATGGTGAGAGAAGATTATATACAACATAATCCAAAAGTACCTACAGGTAGAGCTGCATTTGTATCCATGATTCCTAAATTAAAAGAACATGGAAGTAAAATAGAAAATATTAGAATGTTTGAAGATGGAAAGCATGTAATTATGCATCATAAATGGATAAATGCTGCGCCTTTCGGTTTCGAAGAAACAGCTGCATTTCATATTATCCGTTTTGATGATGAAGGCCGTATAGCAGAACATTGGAATGTTATGGCTGAATTAGGTTTACCAAATGGTTCTGGAAGAACATTGCTGAACGGAGAAACAGAAATAAAAAATGTAGAGAAAACTGCAAGTAATAAAGCTAAAATAAAAGAGCTATTTAAGGTTTTTATAAATGATTCGATTGAAAAACAAATAGAACATTTACCTCAATTTTTTAAAAAAGAATTCCACCAGCACAATCCCCATTTTACTGATGGAATTCAAAGCTTAACTCAAGCTCTTAAAGATGACAAATACTTTCCTCGTTACAACAAGCAGCATGTTGTTTTTGGTGAAGGAAATTTTGTGCTATCTATAAGCGAGGGGATACTCTTGGGAATACATACTGCATTTTACGATCTTTTTAAATTGGAAGACGATAAGATTGCAGTACACTGGCACATCTCTCAAGAAATCCCAGCAACAGAGTTAGCTAATACTAATACTATGTTCAATTTTTGAGTACTTTTCGATAAATGCTGAAAGCAAAGTGTGAACTTCACTAGAAGCACTTACAGATGCTATATAAGAATCAGGTCGAACTATAATGGCTTGATTCTTATAAGAATTATCGTTTGTCCAATACTCCATATTTAATTTGCTTGAATGAATTTGAATTAATTGAATATATTCAGGAAGCTCTAAATCAATCTTTTCATTTCCAAAATAAAGTAAGGTAAACTTTGTATAGTTTAATAATGAATACAATCGAGTAGATGTTTTTCCTTGTTTTATAGTAATATCATACACTCTCGTACCTGTTAATCCGCTGTTACCATAACGAATTCCCATTCCGGTAATGTTTCCTGCTCTCTTCTCTACAATCTTTACATAATCTTTAGCATGAGTACCTGTATCAGAGAATTTAGTGGAACGCACAAGTTCCCCAGAACTTTGGATAACGCTTAAAGCAACAGGTTTCCTTTCACTCTCATAAGAAAGTAAAAGGTTTTTGTTAGCACCGTAATGTTTGATCATTTTAAGTTTCCAAATTAAATTAAAAGCATCAGCAAGCCCGGTATTTAAACCTTGTCCTCCATTTACAGAATGTATATGACAAGCATCTCCAGCTAGAATTATACGATTGTCAATAAGAAAAGTTTCAGCAACAGACTCTTTTACAGAAAACTGAGAAAACCATACCAATTCTTTTATAGAAATAGTATGTGGTGTCATGGCAATGTTAATTCGTTCCATAGCTTCTTCCATCGTAAAATCTTTTCTGTCCATTCTAATATAAAAACGGTCAATATTTCCTTCTCTAGGAATCCAAGCAACATCTGAAGTTTCAGATTGGAATACAATAATTTCAGGAACTCTTTTAAAATCAGTTTCAAAAACAGCATCGATTACAGCCCAAACAATTTGAGGACGTGTAATTTCAAAAGGAATATTAAAATGATTACGAATAAAAGAACGCGATCCATCTGCACCAATTACATAATCAGAAGTAATAATGTCGCCATTAGAAAGCCTACTAATACAGCTATTTGGAGTAGCTTGAATATTTTCAATAGTAGTTTTTCTTAACACAGAAGCACCAATAGAGGAAAGTTTTTTATCTAATAACTTCTCTACATATGCTTGTCCTAGCATTAAAAAGTGTTTATGAAAACATCCTTCAAGCTCATTCCACCAAGAAGATTGGCGCGAAATAAACTCTCCATTCTGCCATACAGAACTCGTATTACAAGGTAAACCTAATGGATATAATTCTTTAAAAAGATCGGCTACTTCTAATAATTGTAGTGTTCTAGCATTAAGTGCATCGGCTCTACCAACTTCTAATGGTCCTTTAGATTTGTCAATTATAATTGTTTTTAAACCCGAAAGTTCGGCTAAATAAGCACATAATAAACCTACTGGTCCGGCTCCTACAATAAATATATCGGTGTGTTTTATGGTCATTTGGTATATATTAAATGTGGATTATCTAATGGTTTGTCTCCTAATAATTGTATACGTCGTATATGCCTAGGAGCGTTTTTATTGAAAGCTTCTCGTCCATGTAACAATGTATGATTGTCAGAAAATACAACATCACCAGTTTCCCATTGATGTGTGTATAAGTTTTCTGGAGCATATAAGGTGTTATTTAAATTTTGAATAAAATCAGGAACTTCGTCTTTTGAAATACCAGTAACTTCAAAACCAGGATGATTAATAAATGATGCATCATTGTTACTTGGAGGCTCACAATAGCGAATTACAGTATAATCTCTTTTAGGATGCTTGGTAAGAATTGGAGCAATAGTTTTGCTATCGTAAAACTCCATTTTTCGAGAGTATGTACACGAAATTTTTTCCCAAGATGTTAATACCTCTTCTGAAGTATTTTCTAATATCATTTTGGTATTTACAAATGTAGTGCCTCCTTTATTATTTATTCCAGGAGCATTTACACAATGAAATACTTGTGTTTCAGGAACCTGTTCTCTATACATACCATCCCAATGAAGAGGAATGTAACTGTTGTCGAAAATATGATCTTTTGGATTTTCATGTTGAATCAATTCTAAAACTTTTCCAAAAGGCCATATACTAATTTCACTAAATGTTTCACAATAACTAGTAAATTCCTCAACATTATCAAAAGTTTTAAAACCTCTTAAAGCTATTAAATGTTCATTGGATAAAAGTTCCTTTAATTCGTTAATAGCAATATCACGAATGTGTTCTTTACCTTGAATAGGCTCAAGTAAGACACCAAATGGTTGCAGTTTAGTGATTTTAAAATCCATAGATTACTTTTTTAATTTTGCTGAATAAGTTCATAATGACTTGGACGCCCATTTTCATCCTGAACAAGTTTGGCAGGAAGTTTTTGTACTTCTTTATGCTTCATTAATACGAATTCATTTCCTGTATATACTGCAACGCCATGCCATGGAGTCATCCATGTTTCTGTTCCTAAAAGTTGAATTCCTATTTTTTTAGAACCGCAAATTTGTGGATGAATAGATAAACGAATTGCTTCAGGAAATTTTTCAGCGATTAAATCGGTCCAAGCATTACTTCTAATAATAGCTTGATATGCTTTTGTTTTGCATTCTTTTTGAATAGAAGATTTAGATCTTGTTTGACCAGGAAATAGAAGATCTTCCACTAAAAATTTTGTCAAACCACAATACATTCTATGTGCTTCTCTATCTTCTGGATTAGAAGAGTCATTTCCTCCTTTTTTTACTTTGCTTTTTAAATGTTCTAAGTCTTGTCCATAATTTTCTAGCAGTTCAATTCTAGCTTCATCAAAATTTGCATCAATAAAAATGTTATCTAAATTAAATGTTGATAGCGCAGTTAGATTCATTGTACGTATAATATGATCGATTTCTAACTGATATGCTGTAATATAATTCTCAGGAATTCCTACAACATCACTAAAAACTCTTCCATCGGAACATATGATTACTTCTGCACCAGGCTCATAAATTTCTTGAATCTGCATGCAAAGATTGTTTAAAAATGATAGTGCTTTTTTTTCAGCCATATCTGGAAGAAAACCAAGTACTTTTGCTGGATTAGGTGACTTTCCTGGAAATGCAGGTAATACAAATTTTATTTTCTCTTGTTGTGCTATGGCAGTTCTAACTTTATCTAAATGTGGAGCATGACAATTAGTACAATTGGCAGTATCGCAACGATCTTCAGACTCCATCATTCTTCTATACTGCATTACTTTAATTAAAATACGTTCAGCTTGTTCAGAAACTTCAACATGTTGACCAGGGGCGCTTATTTCCTCGTCTAAAATCTTCATAAGGGTAAATTTAAAGGGTTATTTAGGGACTTCATTTTTAACTACTCGCAATTAAATAGCCAATATTATTGGAGTATACAGTGTCTTTTTAGAGCATAGAAAATCTATCTTCAATAGAAGTTTTTAATAGCTCTTAACAATTATAAAATGACTATAAATTATATAGTAAGCTTATATATATGAAAGTGTAAAAGAGTTTGTATACAAATAAATTAATAACAAGAAACTAGATATTCTTCTTAGTCATTGTTATTAATATGTGTTGTAAAAAGTGGTATGTAGTTGGGGTTAGTTTTGTATTCATCTTTGGTAGGGATTACTATATGGGGGATTAATAAAATAGGTGCTATAATAATTTTAAAAGTAAATTATTATTGAACTAATTTAAACTTTTTATATGATTTTATCACGATGAAAACTGATAATTTTATTGGTTTTTTTGTTAGATTTTGAAAGTGAGTGACTTAAGTTTTTTTGATTAGGTGTTTTGTACTAAAACTAATAAGAATCTTATTTTTCTGAAGGATATTAACTGCTATTTTGTGGTCAAAAGCTTTTTAATAATTCCTCCAAACATTTGTATTCCAGTTTCAATAATTTCATCAGGAAAATCATAAGAAGGATTGTGTAAAGGAGGAGTGTTTATACCAGACCCTAAACCAAACATTCCCGTTTTGTAGTTTTTAGAGAACCAGCCAAAATCCTCGCCAAATTTAAAAGGGTAAGGCCTTTCTAAAACATTAAATTGATGTTCTTTAGCCACTTCTTTTATAATTGTATTACAAGAATTGTTATTCTCACTAGCAGGAAAATGTTCTAGCCAAGTTAACTCATAAGTAAGCTTATGTAATGCAGCTATTTTATTTATAATCTTTTCAATACGTTGTTTTAAGAGCTGCATTTGTGTGGTGTTCCAAGTTCTAATGGTATAATGAATTGCTCCATGGGCAGGAGAAATTCCGTAAGATATTTCTCCCATATTTATATGAACAGGAGTTAATACAGCAAAATCGTCATCTAAAGGGTTCGATTGATTATAAGCATTGAGTTGTTGTATAATTTCTGAAATAGTTAATGAAGGGTTGATGCCTTTTTCGGGTTCTGCAGCATGCGAAGCTAATCCTGTTAGTGAAATAATTAAGCTTTCTACTTCTGCTGAAAAACCTTTGTCCATTGTAATTATAGTGTGTAAATCAACTCCGGGGATATTGTGTAAAGCAAAAATATAATCAATATGTAATGTAGACAATTTGGAATCTTCGAGCATTTTATAAGCACCTTTACCAGTTTCTTCAGCCGATTGAAAAAGTAATATAACTTTACCATTGTTGAAGGTTTGTTGCTGTAACCAAAAGATTAAACCAGAAACAATACTCATATGTCCATCGTGTCCACATTTATGAGAAACTCCGTTGTTTTTAGATCGATGTTCGAAATCATTAACTTCTGCTATTGGTAATGCGTCTAATTCACAACGAATAGCAACTGTAGTTCCAGTAGTTCCAAATTCATATATCACAGCAAAACTAGGTCCACCAATATTACTAATGATAGTTCCAGGATAATGTTTGGTAATAAAAGATTGAATATAGTTAGCAGTGTTAGATTCGTTACCAGATAACTCAGGATATTTATGAAGCTCTTTTCGTAGTGTGATTAGCTCAGAATTCATTATGCAGATTTATATTTCATGAAAATACTTATTTCAAAATAAGGTTTATATTAAAATCTTCTTAATAAAAAAAGACCCGATGTTTTCTCAGGTCTTATAATTATAAATTTAACTTATAGCAGTTTTATTTTTTACGCTCATAATAGGCAACAATAGTTGCTTTAGCCAGTGTATTGCTTCCTAAATAATAGCCAACTACAGCTGGATTAGTATCAGCAGTTAAACCAAGTTTATCTGTTTTTAAAGCATATACCGTAATAATATATTGATGTAATCCATGACCAGGAGGAGGACAAGGACCACCATAACCTTTGGTTCCATAATCAGTAACACTTTGAATAACTCCTTTAGGTAATAAGTTCGCTTTTACATTACCAGCACCTGATTTTAATTCGTTTACATTTGCAGGAATGTCAAAAACCAACCAATGCCACCAACCACTTCCTGTTGGAGCATCAGGATCGTACATAGTAATAGCAAAACTTTTGGTGCCTTTTGGTGCGTTTTTCCAAGATAATTCTGGTGATTCATTTTTTCCAGTACAGCCAAAACCATTGAATTCTTCATTTTTTGTTGCTTGTCCACCTAGAGTACTGCTAGATAAAGTAAACGTTTTTTGAGCATAAAGAGTACTCGAAAGCATTAGGAAAAGACAGATGATAAGATTTATTTTTTTCATGATAGAAACGATTTAATTATAATGCAAAATTAGGAGTAAGATAAGATTTTCTTAAGAGGATAAAGTTCAAAAAGTATTGCTAAAAGTTCAAGTTAATTGATATTGTTTCGGAGTTACGCCAAATTTAGTTTTAAAGGCCTGAACAAAATTAGATAAACTTTCATATCCTATTTCTTCAAAAATATCAGAAGGTCTTATCGATTGGTTTTGGAGTAAGAAAGCAGCATGTTCTAAACGTTTTTCTAGAAACCATTTACTAGGAGAACTTTTAAAATGTTTTTCAAACGCTCTTTTAAATGTAGAAACACTCATATTCGATAAAAAAGCAAGTTCTTTAATCGTAAGCTTATTGAGCTTATTCGCCTCAACTATTTCAATAAAACGCTGATTTTGTTGCTGGATTTCAAATAACAAAGAAGCGATAAAATCTGTTTGTTGCGTAGCAATAAGGTAAGTGATTAGCTCTTCAAATTTAGTAGTCAATAGCTTGGCTTGAAGCGTAGGTTTTAGTTTATTGACGGCTATAAGACTATGAACAAAAGAACGTATAAACTCATCGTATTTAAAAGAGAAAACAGCTGTTTTAGAAGTAATATCTTGTTTATAGTTGATTTGATGTTTCTGAACTAAGTTCGTAAGTGCTTTGTTAGAAAAGAAAAACAAAATACTCCTGTAGTTTTCTTTAGAACTCTGAGTTAGTTTTTCGGTCATTAAACAACGTCCTTTTTTCATTAATAAAAAATGAGAATGTTTAATCGCTACTGTTTGTTCATTTGCAAAAACCTCTTTATAACCTTCAATTAAAAAGCTAAAGGTGTTTTGATGTAATGTAATCATCTGCTTAAAACTTTCATTAGGAGTAGTATAATCGTAAACCGAAAATAACTCTGTAGATGGTATATTTAAATCTTCGGGTAAATGAACTACTTCCATACGTAAAGTTAAGAGATGAGTGTATTGCTAAAATAAATATAAACTGTGACTTTGTTGTAAAAAAGGTATCTTACTTTAGGGTAGAAAAGCTATATTTATCATATGGAATTACTGTTTATAGGATTAGCTTTTGGTGCTGTAGTATCGTATTTTGTATTTCAACGATTCTCTACAGTAAAAAGTAGACACTTAACCGAAAGTCAATCTGTTATATTACTAGATAAAATAAAGAAAGTAACAAAATTGATTACTGTTGAAGGAGATTTTTCTGAAATTTATCATCATGAAGATAAGCAACATAAGTTCTTAGGTTTGTTATCTAGTAAGAAAAAAGCGATTATTTTAATCAGCGCAAAAACACATATTGGTTTCGATTTTAGAAAAATAAAAATGGAAGCTAACACCAAAAATAAAACAATTACATTATCAAATTTTCCAAAGCCAGAAGTGTTATCGGTAGAACCTAATATCCGTTTTTATGATATTCAAGATGGGTTTTTGAATAAATTTAATTCAGAAGATTTAACACAAGTAAACCAAGCTGCTAAAGAACATGTATTGCAAAAAATTCCAGAGAGCAACCTAATGCAAGTAGCAAATAACGAAGCGTTTGAAGCTATATTGTTAATGCAGAACTTGGTAGAAACAATAGGATGGAAATTAGATTATTCCTCTTTAGAGTTACCAACAGGAAATATTAAGTTATTGGAGTAATATGCATATTGAACAACTACGAGATTATTGTATACATAAAAAAGGAGTGACTGAAGAATTTCCTTTTGATGAGGTTACCTTGGTTTTTAAAGTAATGGGGAAAGTATTTGCTTTAGTAGGATTAGATAGTTGGGAAAGAGGAGAAACAAAAATCAATTTGAAATGTGATCCTGAACGATCGTTAGAGCTAAGAGGAACTTACGAAAGTGTAAATCCAGGCTTTCATATGAATAAAAAACATTGGAATACGGTTACTATAAATGCAGATGTTTCTGATGCTTTAGCTTTTGAATTAATAGATCATTCTTACGAGTTAGTAGTAAAAGGACTTACTAAGAAGTTAAAAGAAGAATTAAAAGCACTTTAATTAACTTTATAGTTATCCGTAATATATAATAAATATCAACCTGAATTTGTTTCAAGCTCCCATCTCAAACCATTATTTAATAGCATTATGAGATTCCGAAATAAATTCGGAATAACGCTAAAAACATACTTATGATTTAACATGGATGTTCAGTTAGCTTTTCTATACCTAGAAGGAGTAACTCCTTTAATTAATAAAAACTTCCTGTTAAAATTCGATAAACTGTTATAGCCACATTTATAAGCAACTTCGTTTATAGAAATATCTTTATGATCTAATAATAGTTTACAAGCATTTTCGATTCGAAATTCATGTAAAAAAGTGAAATATGTTTTATTGGTACGTTGTTTAAAGTATCTACAAAAAGCATTTTTAGTCATATTAGCTTTAGCGGCAATAACAGCAAGGTCTATTTCCGAATCATAATTATTAACAGTATAATCCATAATTAACTGCATTCTTTTTCCATGGTTATCATTGTATTTTTTAGGATAAATAAAGTTGGCTAATGTTTCTGTAGGAAGAACGTTTAATTCCTGAAGAATTTTAAAGAAAATAATAAAACGATCTAAGGAAGAAGTATCTCTAAGACTTAAAAAATATTGAAGAAGGAGGTTGTTGTTTGTAGTAATTTTGAATCCATTTAAAGATTTTTGAAAGAAATTTTCTAATGCTGAAAAATCATCAAGATGAAAAAAATCTTTCCCGAATGAATGCTGTGTAAAGAACAAAGAAATCATAAAAGATTCATCATTTCTAGTTGTATCACTTTTAAATACATGTGGTAAATTACTACCAATAACAAAAATATCGCTGGATTTGTAATTATGAATTGTATCTCCAACAATTAAAGTACCAGTTCCTTTTATAATAATAGAAATTTGTATTTCCTCATGTTGATGAAATGTATCATAAAATTTTTCCCCAATATCTTCTTGGTAAATAACACCTAAATTCCTTGCTTTTGGAATTTTAAAAGGCAAAGCTTTCATAAAATAGACTTCTTTAAATCATTAAATTTAACGATATATTATTCAAAATAATAAGATGTGATATTAAAATGAATAATATTGTATTAATATGAGGTAATTCTGATAATTTTTGAACACATATGCCTGTGTAAATTTGTTCAAAAAAATAATTTACAATGTCAATAGATTGGAGAGGTGTAATGCCAGCAGTAACAACCAAGTTTACAAACGATGATCAACTCGATTTTGAAAACTTTGAATTAAATATCGAAGCGCAATTAGAAGCAGGAGTACATGGAATTGTATTAGGAGGAACTTTAGGAGAAGCAAGCACACTTAGCGATGAAGAGAAAAGTGAACTGACTCAAGGAACAGTACAAATTGTATCAAGTAAAGTTCCAGTACTTATTAATATAGCTGAACAAACAACTAAAGCAGCTATAGCCGCCGCGCAAAAAGCAGAAGTAGATGGAGCAAATGCATTAATGATGTTGCCTCCAATGCGATATAAAGCAGATGCAAGAGAAACTGTAACTTACTTTAAAGAAGTAGCAAATAATACAGAACTACCTATTATGGTGTATAATAATCCTGTAGATTATGGAATTGAAGTTACTCTAGAAATGTTTGAAGAGCTATTAGCTTGTAACAATATTGAAGCAGTAAAAGAATCTACTAGAGATATTTCTAATGTTACACGCATACGAAATGAGTTTGGAGATCGATTAAAAATAATGACAGGAGTAGATACATTGGCTTTGGAAAGTTTATTAATGGGAGCAGATGGTTGGATTGCAGGTTTGGTGTGTGCATTCCCAAAAGAAACAGTAGCTATTTATGAATTGCAAAAAGCAGGAAGAATTCAAGAAGCATTAGAAATTTATCGTTGGTTTTTACCGTTGTTAGAATTGGATATAAATTCTAAATTAGTTCAAAATATAAAATTGGCGGAGGTAGCTACGGGAATAGGAACAGAAAATGTGAGAGCACCAAGATTACCTTTAGTAGGAAAAGAGCGCGAACATGTTTTAGGAGTAATAAACCAAGCATTACAAAATAGACCACAATTACCAGATTATAAAAAGCACTTAGTATGATTACTGGAAAAAACTATATAGGAGATATTTTATCTTCAGAAGGAGATACAACATTCACAACATTTAATCCTGAATTAAATGTAGAAAACCCACATAACTTTACACAAGCTACAGAAGAAGAAATAGAGAAAGCAGTTACATTGGCATGGGAAGCTTTTCATATATACAAAACGTTCTCAGGAAAAAAGAAAGCATCTTTTTTACGAAGTATAGCCGATGAAATTGAAGCTTTAGGAGAAGAACTGATAAAAGTATATTGTTCAGAAACAGGTTTACCAGAAGGAAGAGCCAAAGGAGAAAGAGGAAGAACCGTTTTTCAATTACGATCTTTTGCAGATTTAGTTGAAGAAGGATCGTGGGTGGAAGCTTCTATAGATACTGGAGATAAAACACGTACACCAGTTTCTAAACCAGATGTGCGAAAAATGAATATTCCGTTAGGGCCAATAGTGGTTTTTGGAGCAAGTAATTTCCCTTTAGCTTATTCTACAGCAGGAGGAGATACAGCAGCAGCTTTTGCTGCAGGTTGTCCGGTAATTGTAAAATCGCATCCAATGCACGCAGGTACAGGAGAATTAATTGCTACAGCAATTATAAAAGCGGCACAGGGAACTGGAATGCCTAATGGAATTTTTTCTAATATAAATTCATCAGACTATACCGCAGGACAACAATTGGTAAGTGATCCAAAAGTAAAAGCAGTTGGTTTTACAGGAAGTATACGAGGAGGAAGAGCTTTATTAGACTTAGCGTCTAAAAGAGAAGAGCCAATTCCAGTATTTGCAGAAATGGGGAGTATAAACCCAGTCATACTATTACCAAAAGCCTTAGAAAATAGAAAAGAAGAATTGGCAGCTACCTATGCAAGTTCAATTACATTAGGAACAGGGCAATTTTGTACAAATCCAGGATTAATTTTAGGAATTGCAGGAGAAAATCTAGATGTTTTTATTTCAACATTAGGGAATAAAGTAAAAGAAACAACTACAACTTGTATGTTACATCCAAACATACATAGGGCATATGAATCAAATAAAGAAAGAGCTATAAATCAAGATAACACAGAAATTATAGCTGTTAATGAAAGTAAGCAGGAAAATTATGCATCTCAACTTATTGCTACGGTTAGCGGAAAAACATTCTTGCAAAATCCAACATTGCATCACGAGGTATTTGGGCCTTTTTCAATTGTTGTTCAGTGTGAAAGTATTGAAGAAATGGAACAAATTATAGCACAATTAGAAGGACAACTAACAGGAACTATTATTTCAGATGAAAATGAAGTTGCGTCTTATGCTGGCTTAGTAGATAAAATGCAAAATAGAGTTGGAAGAATTATTTTTAATGGAGTTCCAA
Organism: Tenacibaculum amylolyticum; assembly: GCF_964511145.1. Taxonomy (NCBI): domain Bacteria; kingdom Pseudomonadati; phylum Bacteroidota; class Flavobacteriia; order Flavobacteriales; family Flavobacteriaceae; genus Tenacibaculum; species Tenacibaculum amylolyticum. Next base: position 120,398 of record NZ_CAZEFZ010000033.1, on the reverse strand, counting down.
CAGGTGTGGAAGTATGTCCTTCTATGGTACACGGAGGTCCATATCCAGCATCTACAGATAGTCGTTTTACAGCTGTAGGAATTAATTCTATAAAACGTTGGGTGCGTCCATTTAGTTACCAAGATTGGCCTAATGAGTTATTACCAGATGAATTAAAAGATGAAAATCCTTTGCAGATTAGTAGAGTGGAGAATGGGAAACAGATAAGAGCGTAAAATATGAGAACTGTTTTTACTTGTATAGATGGTCATACTTGTGGAAATCCGGTAAGAGTAGTTTCTAAAGGAGGGCCAAAACTTTTAGGAAATTCGATGAGTGAAAAACGGCAACATTTTCTAAAAGAATTCGACTGGATTCGAAAAGGATTAATGTTTGAACCAAGAGGTCATGATATGATGAGTGGTTCAATTCTATATCCACCACAAAACCCAGAAAATGATTTTGGCATTTTATTTATAGAAACTTCTGGATGTTTACCAATGTGTGGACATGGAACTATTGGAACGATTACCATTGCCATTGAAGAAGGATTGGTTCAACCCAAAACACCAGGGAAAATAAAAATGGAAGCACCTGCAGGTTTGGTTGAGATTGAATATCAGAAAGAAGAAGGGAAAGTAAAATGGGTACAATTGACCAACGTAAAAAGTTATTTGGCAGCAGAAGAATTGACTGTAATGTGTCCAGAATTAGGAGAGCTTGTTTTCGATGTAGCTTATGGAGGAAATTATTATGCAATTGTAGATCCTCAAAAGAATTTTTCTGGAATCCAAGATGTATCAGCATCTAAAATCATACAATACTCACAAGTAGTTAGAGAAGCAATTAATAAAAAATATTCTGATTGGTTTATACATCCAGAAAATGAAACTATTAAAGATGTGTCTCATATGTTGTGGACAGGAAAACCAATAGATGCTACATCATCTGGAAGAAATGCTGTTTTTTATGGAGATAAAGCCATAGATAGAAGTCCTTGTGGTACAGGAACCTCTGCACGAATGGCACAATTATATGCAAAAGGAAAACTTTCTTTAGGAGAAGAATATGTTCATGAAAGCTTTATTGGTAGTAAGTTTATAGGTAAGGTAGAAAAGGAAACTGAACTTGATGGTAAAAAAGCAATCATACCAAGTATTAAAGGATGGGCAAAAGTATATGGATATAATACAATTGTAATAGACGATGAAGACGATCCATATGCACATGGATTTCAAGTGATTTAGTATGAGTAAAAAAGTAGTAATTATTGGAGCAGGAATTATAGGTTTATGTACTGCTTATTATTTGCATCAAGAAGGAAATGAGGTAACTATAATAGATAAGTCTGATTTTACTTCTGGAGCTTCATTTGTAAATGCAGGTTTAATTACGCCCAGTCATATTATTCCATTAGCAGCACCAGGAGTTATTAATAAAGGAATAAAATGGATGTTGAATACTTCTAGTCCTTTTTATGTAAAACCTAGGTTAGATTACGATTTTTTAAAATGGTCCTGGTTGTTTAAACAAGCGTCAACAGCAAACAGGGTAGAAAAATCTATTCCAGCAATATTAGATATCAATATTTTAAGCAGAACATTATACGAAGAAATTAAAAGTACAAATCAATTCGATTTTTTCTATAAAGACAAAGGGTTGTTAATGTTGTATAAAACAGATAAAGCTGGGGAAGAAGAACTGCAAGTTGCTGAAAAAGCAAAGAAATACGGTCTTAAAGTATCAGAATTATCTGCGGAAGAAATTACCAAGTTAGAACCAAATGTTTCTTTAGATATAAAAGGAGGAATACATTATAGTACAGATAGACATATGACTCCGAATGATTTTATGTACCAAATGAAAAACTATTTAGTAGCAAAAGGAGTAACATTTGCATTAGGAGAAGAGGTGAAAGATGTAGAAGTGTCAGGAACCAAATTAACATCTATAATAACAAATAATACAACACATACATGCGATGAGTTGGTAGTTGCTACAGGTTCTTGGACACAAAACTTTTTAAAGAAATTAAAAATAAATGTTCCAGTACAAGCAGGAAAAGGATATAGAATAGATACCTACACAAATACAGGAATTACAACTCCTTCTATTTTGCTAGAAGCAAAAGTAGCAGTAACTCCAATGAACGGATTTACACGCTTTGCAGGAACTATGGAAATAGGCGGGATTAATCACAAAATCAATAAAAATCGTGTGAATGCAATTACAAATGCTGCTAAAAGTTACTATACTAACCTAGCTATTAAGGAAGAGGAAAAAATAGCAGCAGAATGTGGATTACGTCCTTGCTCTCCAGACGGGCTACCTTATATAGGAAGATTGTCTAGTATAACAAATGTATTAGTTGCTACAGGACATGCCATGATGGGGTGGAGCTTAGGACCAGCAACGGGAAAATTAATTACGGAATTAGTTTCTGAACAAAAAACAAGTATAGATATAGCGCCTTTTCACGTAGAAAGATTTTCTTAATATTTTTGCAGCATGGATAAAAAAGAACTGAGAAAAATATACAAGCAAAAAAGGAAAGAACTAACAGAATCAGAAATAGAGCAGTTACAAAATAAGATATATAACCAAGTTTCTGACCTTGATTTTACTGGGGTTTCGAATGCACATATTTTTCTCCCTATAGAAAAACAAAAAGAAATTAATACGTATCCAATTATTGAATTTTTAAGAAAAAGGCAAATAAGTATTATAATTAGTAAAAGTAATTTTAAGGACAATAGCTTAAAACATTATATATTTGCACCATCCACTACATTAGAAATCAATGAATATGGTATTCCTGAACCTGTAGGAGCAGAAGATTTTGATGTAACCAAAATTGATTTAGTATTTGTCCCCTTATTAATTTCCGATAAAAAGAATTACAGAGTAGGATATGGAAAAGGATTCTACGATCGCTTTTTAAGTAACTGTAAAGCAGACGTTATCACTGTTGGTTTAAACTTTTTTAGTCCAGTAGATACAATTGAAGGGTTGGATAAATACGATATTCCTTTACAAAAGGTCATTTATCCATAATAAGAAAGCCATTTCGAAAGAAATGGCTTTTGAATTTATATGTTATTGTTTAGCTACTTAAGGTTGTTTATCATTACAAAGCATTCTCTGAGTGCGCCTTGAGTTTTATCGAACAATAATTTAAGAGAGCTGAAGTAATATCTTCTTTGCAATGACTTTCTCCGAGACTAGATAATATTTAAATAAAAAACCACTCAATTACGAGTGGTTTTTTTATAAGATATAGTGTTATCTATTTATCCGTTCATAGAAATTAAGAACTCCTCATTACTCTTAGAGAACTTAATTCTATCTTGAATAAATTCCATTGCTTCAATAGGATTCATATCAGCTAAATACTTACGTAATACCCACATGCGTTGTACAGTTTTAGGATCTAATAATAAATCATCTCTACGTGTACTCGACTTAATTAAGTCAATAGCAGGGTAAATTCTACGATTAGCAATATTACGTTCTAATTGTAATTCCATGTTACCAGTTCCTTTGAATTCCTCAAAGATAACCTCATCCATTTTAGAACCAGTTTCTGTAAGTGCAGTAGCTATAATAGTTAAAGAACCACCGTTCTCAATATTACGAGCAGCACCAAAGAAACGCTTTGGTTTGTGTAATGCATTAGCATCTATACCTCCCGATAAAATTTTACCAGAAGCTGGAGCTACAGTATTATAAGCACGAGCTAAACGCGTAATAGAATCTAATAAGATTACTACATCATGTCCACACTCTACTAAACGCTTTGCTTTTTCTAATACAATATTAGCAACACGTACATGCTTATCTGCAGGCTCATCAAAAGTAGAAGAAACAACCTCTCCACGTACATTGCGCTTCATGTCAGTAACTTCCTCAGGACGTTCATCTATTAATAAAACAATTTGGTATACTTCAGGATGATTAGCTGCAATAGCATTTGCAACATCCTTTAATAACATAGTTTTACCTGTTTTAGGCTGTGCTACAATCATACCACGTTGTCCTTTACCAATAGGAGAGAACAAGTCGATAATTCTTGTAGATAATGAACTACCTTTTTCTGCTAAATTAAATTTCTCTTCAGCAAATAAAGGAGTTAAATGCTCAAAAGACACACGGTCTCTTACAATATTAGGACTTAAACCATTAATTTTAGATACACGTATTAATGGAAAATATTTTTCACCTTCTTTAGGAGGACGTACATTTCCACGTACAGTATCACCAGTTTTTAATCCGAATAGTTTTATTTGAGATTGCGATACATAAATATCATCTGGAGACGATAAATAATTATAATCAGAAGAGCGTAAGAAACCATAACCGTCTGGCATCATTTCTAATACACCTTCACTTTCTATTATACCATCAAACTCAAAATCTGGGTCGCGATAACGATTACCACTCTTGTGCTTATGCTGCTGATGTTGGTTTTTGTTATGCTTATTATTTCTATTTTGTTGGTTCTGATTATTGTTGTTTCGCTGCTGATTTTTGTTGTTATGCTGTCTCTTGTCGTCTTTATTACTAGAGCCAGAATGACTTCTTTGCTGCGATTTATGATCTTTATTAGAAGCTTCCTTAGTAGATTCTGTATTTTCTTTAGTAGTTGCTGGAGCTGGTGTATTAGTGTTCGAAGTATTATTATGGTTACTTGAAGCACTAGCTGCAGGTTTCTCAGCCGACTTAGAAATACGTTTTCTTTTAGGTTTCTCAGTTTTTGTTTCTGTAACTTCCTTTTTAACAGCTTCTTTTTGTACTTTTTTAGGCGCTGCTTCTTTTTTAGGAGCAGAACTCGCCTTAGGAGCAGCCTTTTTAGGTTGCTCTTTTACAGGTTGTTCCTTTATAGCTTCTGCTTGAGTATCTAAGATTTTATATATTAAATCTAACTTCTTTAATTGGCTTGTTTTCTTAAGACCAATAGCTTTAGCTATTTCCTGTAGTTCAACTAATTTTTTTGATTTTAAATCCGAGATTTCGAACATTAGAATATTTTTAAATTACAAAGTATATTATAAGAAAAGGGATTTCGTCTAGATTCTTCTTGGGTAGGACACTAATTAAGTATAATGTTATAAACTTTTGTGAGGTCACCGTCGCGACAAATATAGGTAAATATTTTAATATGCAAAGTTTCTTTTTATAAAAAGAAAATGTACATTTGTCTCCTAATTTTTCAAAATGATACAAAGAATACAAACCTTATACTTATTATTAGTCGGAATTATTTCTGGTGGTTTAACTTTTGTATTTAGTTTATGGAGTACTATAAATGGAAATGTTTTTTCAACAGACCTTTTAAGTGCAAATTCCATTTTAGAAAAAATTGTACCTATATTATATATAGTATCGGCCATTTTAGCAATTGTGACCATTTTTCTATTTAAGAATAGAAAGCTACAATTTGTATTAGGTCGTTTAAATATTTTGACAAACCTTTTTTTATTAGGAGTGTTGGTATATTTATCTCTAACGTTATCTGGAGAAGCTGCGGTTTCTGAGAAAGGTATTGGGATGTTCTTTCCTGTAATTGTTATCTTATTATTAGTAATAGCTAACAAAGCCATTAAAAAGGATGAAGATCTTGTAAAATCTGTAGATAGATTACGATAAACCTAACATCTTAGTATATTTAGTGCGATAAAAACCGAGCAATAGTCTCGGTTTTTTTTTGTTATATAAATAGCTACCTTTAAGTGCTTTAACACTAGTGTTTAAGGGACAACCCTAAGTGGGTGTCTAAGGGTTTACCCTTAGAACTTCAAGGGAAACCCTGAGAAGGTTTTCAGGGTGTTTGTAATTTGGTCACAACGTATTAACCTTATAAATTTGTACATGTAACAATGAGAGACAAAATCAAAGTTCACATAGCCGATGATCATGAAGTTGTAATAGAAGGAGTTTCGGCTTTGATAAACACAGACGATAATATTGAAGTAGAAGGCTACTCGTTAACTGGAAAACAAGTTATAGAATGGTCAAAAAATAATAAAGCCGATGTATTAATACTCGATATAAATATGCCAAAGTTAGATGGTATTGGAGTACTAAAAACGTTCAAAAACAGAAGCTTTAATCAGAAAACAATAATTCTCTCAGGGTTAAGCGATCCTAAAATAGTACAGGAAATGATTGCACTAGGTGCAAATGGTTTCATAGAGAAAGGATCGGCGAGCGAACACATAATACAAGCGATCAAGGCGGTGCATAGGGGAGAGCAGTATTATAGTGATGAAATTAAGAACAGTTTGTTCGATTTGTACATAAACGAATCTAAAACTGACGAAGCAATTAAAAGTAGCGCTGCTAACGAACCGCTCACAGAGCGAGAAGTAGAAGTATTAAAATTGATAACACAAGAATATAGTACTTCTGAAATAGCAGACAAGTTAAATGTAACAATTAAAACGATAGAGTCTCATAGACGAAATTTGTATAAAAAAATTAAAGTAAAGAATGTAGTAGGTTTGGCAATTTATGCTGTAAAAAATAATATAGTTTAATTAACCTCCCTTCAATTTTATATAGAGGTTCCCCGTCCTTATATATGTTCCCCCCCGAACTATATTATGTGCGATTGTCAAGCCTTCTTCATTTTAATAATAAAGAAGTTACCAACTTAAAAATATTTGTCCCCCGTTGATCTACCTCTCTTATAAAGATCACATTAATCCACTTAAAATTTGTAATCATGAAAAAAAGTTACTTACCTTTTTTAGTAGCATTGTGCGCCCTTATATCATCTTGTTCTAACGATGATAATGTACCTGTAAATCAGGAGCAAACGTTATTGAAGTCGTATAAAGTAAGTAGAGATACCAACGGTAGGTATTCTATAGATTATGAGCTAGTAGAAGGTGCGCATGTAGAGATGGAAAAAGACGCTGCAACAAATACAAACAAAATACAAGCATTTGATGGATACAGCGGCCTTGACAATAAAAAGCAATCTTTAGAGTTAGAAAATGATAAGATAAAAATTGGTGTATTTGAAAATAGCATACAGAAGAATTCTATTACAGTAGAAGATGAAAACATCGTAATGGGGAAAGGTCTAATAAATCCTAATTTCTTACAATCCTATAGTGTAGAATATTTTCAAGGAGCTAACTACGTGCTAGATTTTACTGTTAAGGAAGGTATTTCAGTAAATTTTGAATATAACGCAAACGAAAATATTTACGAAGTACATTTAAAAGAAGATGAAACGGCAAGTAGTACTACTTTTACAAAAATATATACAAAATCACCTAGTTTACCATTAAAAATAGATTTTGTAAATTACATCAAAGTAAATAATGAAGGAGCAAAGAGCTCGGATTTGAGTAGATCTATTGCTTACCAAACAAAACGTATGCCTAGATATGGAGATGGAGGTTCTATTTATTAAGAATATTTCTAATAAAACTTATATAAAACAATTAATATTTCTTGCTTTTATATTTCTATCAATACAAATTAAAGCGGAGTTTTATAACTCGGCTTTTTCTGCTTCTGATTTACAGAAAGAACAAGATTCCATAATTACAATTCGAAAATATGAATTAGCTAAAATAAATTACGAACAAGAAAAATATACAAAAGCATTAAAATTAATTTTACCTCTTATAGATAAGGATATTAAAGATCCTGAATTTAAAGTTAAAATAAATATACTTGCAGGTAAGATTTTTAGAAAAGCAGGAGATTTATCAAAGGCATTAATGCATCTAAAAAAATCGTTAAAACTAAATGAGGAAAAGTTTGAAGATTTTAAAGGTGATTCTCAATTTCTACTAGCTGATAATTACTTACAATTATCATTGGTTTTTAAAAAATTAAAAAAAATTGATAGTTCTAAATACTTTTTAAACGAGTTGATAAACCTTAATAGTATTAATGATACTGTGCAGAGTTTAAAAGGTACAGCATTTATGAATTTAGGGAATATGCAGGCTGTGGAAGGTAATTTAAATGAAGCTGAAAAAAACATGTTAAAATCTATTAAGATTAAAACAAATTTAAAGAATGATAACATGGAATTAGTTCTAGGTTATATGAATCTAGCTAATCTATATGTTGAAAGAAAACAGTTTAATAAAGGTAAAGAGATATATGGTAAAGCATTAACATATTTAAAAAATGATAAATCGTTAATGGCTTTAGGTTATAAAGAGATATTATATGATAATATTGCTTGGGCGTTATATAATTTAAAAGATTACAAAGCTTATGAATTTGTTACAGACTCTTATGCAATACGTGACAGTTTAAATACAAATAAGTTAAAGAAAGATTTAAAAAGAATCGAAGCTGAGCATAATGTAGATATTGTAAAAAAAGCTGAAGAGGTAAAACGTTTACAATTAGAGCGTAAAACTTGGATAATAGGTATTACAGGAGTTTTAGTATCGCTGTTATTTTTATACTTAGCTAATTTATATAAGCTAAGACAACGTAATTTAAGTTTAAAACTTTCGCAAAACGAGTTAAAGCAACAACGTAAGTTAGAACGTTTAAAATCGCAGTCGCAAGTAAAAATATTAAATGCAACTATAGACGGTAAAGAAACTGAACGTAAGCAAATAGCAGAAATTTTACACGATAATGTTAGTGCTTTGTTATCTTCTGCAAGTATGCATTTACAAGCTAGCCAAAAGCAATTCAATGGGCATACACCTCTAGAAATAGCAAAAACACAGGAAATTATAAACGAGGCTTCTCAAAAAATTAGAGATTTGTCGCATAATTTAATGTCTTCTATTTTATTAAAGTTTGGGTTAGAGTATGCGGTAAAAGATGCTGCTAAAAAATTTAGTAATTCTAGTATTAAAATTAATACGGCTATTCATAATGTGTATCGTTATTCTCAAGATTATGAGATAAAAATCTTCAATATTATTCAAGAGCTCATCAATAATATTTTAAAACATAGTAGTGCAAAAAATGCATATATTATTATGGAGGAAGAAGAAGAAACGATGAATATTATTGTAAAAGACGATGGTGTTGGCTTTAAAAACAAAAAAGAAGGAGAAAAAGGCGTTGGTTTAAACCAAATAAAAGCCAGAATTCATATGATGAATGGAACTTTTTTAATAGAATCTTCTAAAGGACAAGGGACCAAAGCCATTATAAAAATTCCAGTAGTGCGAAAAAAAGCACCTAAAAAGCACTTGGCTTAGCGTTTTGCTAATTCAATAACTTCCATATTTTTGATTTCCCCCGAATCTAATTCAAAACGTACCATGGTACGTACTTTATGGAAACCATGTTTTCCTGCTGCGCCAGGATTAATGTGTAATAAATTTAATTGTTTATCAAACTGTACTTTTAAAATATGAGAATGTCCACAAATAAAAAGTTTTGGTGGATTCTTTTGTAAAGCTGCTCTAACTCGTTGATTGTATTTTCCAGGATATCCGCCAATATGTGTTATCCATACAGTTACACCTTCCACTTCAAACTTATTATCTAAAGGAAATTCTGCACGTGCATCAGTATTGTCAATGTTTCCATACACGGCACGCAAAGGTTTTAATGTTTTAATAGTATCGGTAACCTTTAAATCGCCAATATCACCAGCATGCCAAACTTCATCGGCTTGTAGTATAAACTTTTCTATTTGTGCATCAATATAACTATGCGTATCAGATAAGAGTAAGATTTTTTTCACATAGCTAAGGTACAAAGAATCGTAATAAAACTTCCTTAATAAGAATACAGAAACCAATGCGGAGGAGCAGGAGCGCAATGTACGGGACGATCTTCTCTTGCAGGACCAAATTAGAAGTATATTTCAAACAATTAAAAAACAAAAAGCAAAGGAAATTATCCTTTGCTTTTTTACTTTTTTTAAGAAAATCCTAAATCTTATAACCAAATAAAATCCGTAGTTTAGCCTTTTAAAACAAGTCAATTTTTGCGATACTTTTTAGAGCTCTCATACAACGGTAAAAACTACTATGGATGGCAAGTACAGCCTGATGTAATTTCAGTTCAGGAGCAACTTACAAAAGCATTGAGTACCATTTTACGAAAAGAAATTGCAGTAGTAGGAGCTGGAAGAACAGATACAGGTGTACATGCATCGCAAATGTATGCGCATTTTGATTTTGATAAGGAGTTAGATGAAAACTTTACCTATAAACTAAATGCAATTTTACCAAATGATATTGTAATTTACAGAACCATTATAGTAACAGAAGATGCACATGCACGTTTTGATGCTGTGAGTAGAAGTTATGAGTATAAAATATGGTTAGGTAGAAATCCGTTTGCATTAGATACCACTTGGCAATTAAACTATAAAAATATCAACATTGCTTTAATGAATGAAGCAGCGGCCATATTATATGAATATGAAGATTTTGAGTGCTTCTCTAAAGTAAAAACAGACGTACATACATTTAATTGTACAGTAACCAACGCAGAGTGGAAATTAGAAGGCAACGAACTAACGTTTTATATTTCTGCAAATCGCTTTTTAAGGAATATGGTAAGAGCTATTGTAGGAACACTTTTAGATGTTGGTTTACAAAAAATAACAGTGGCAGATTTTAGAGCAGTAATAGAAAGTAAAAATAGAAGTAAAGCAGGTGTATCTGTTCCTGCAAAAGGATTATTTTTAACAGAAGTAGCATATAATTACATAGATTGTGAGTAAGAATACAACAGGAAATGCATTTGATATAAAGATTTTCGCAAGGCTTATGAGCTTTGCAAAAAAGTACCGTACCCGATTTTGGATTGCTACCATATCTACCATATTATTAGCAATTTTTTCAGCTGCGAGCCCAGTAATATTATACAAAGCAATAGAAGATTTTACACTTCATAAAAGTGAAATTAGGCTATTGTATTTTACCATGGCAATGTTAGCAGTATTATTGGTACAAGTACTATTTCAATTTACATTCATTTATTATGCAAATTGGGTAGGGCAGCATATTATTAAAGATATTAGAACAAAAACCTTTCAACGTATCATAGGTTTTAAAATGTCATATTTCGATAATACTTCAGTAGGAAAGTTGGTAACACGAGTTGTTTCAGATATAGAAACAATTGCTAGCTTTTTCTCACAAGGAGTATTTATGATTGTTAGTGATGTACTTAAAATGTTAGTGGTAGTTGTAGTAATGGTTGTAATTAATTGGAAGCTTGCATTAATTGCTTTAGCGGTACTCCCAATTTTAATTTATGCAACCAAACTCTTTCAAATAGCCATTAAAAAAACATTTCAAGATGTTCGAAACCAAGTAGCTAATTTAAATGGTTTTGTACAAGAGCGAGTTACTGGAATGAAAATCGTTCAACTATTTAATAGAGAACGTATAGAATATGAGAACTTTAAAAAGATAAACGACAAACATAAAGCAGCTCATATTAAAACTGTTTGGTATTACTCTATCTTTTTTCCTATTGCAGAAATACTATCTTCTATCGCTATCGGATTAATTGTATGGTATGGAGGTTTACAAGTAGTGGATAATGATGCTATTAATGTTGCAGCAATTATTAGTTTTATTCAAATGGCACAAATGCTATTTAGACCTTTAAGACAAATAGCAGATAAATTCAATCAACTACAAATGGGGATTGTATCTGGAGAACGTGTGTTTAAAGTAATGGATACAGAAAGTTCTATTGATACTTCAGGAACAATAGTAGCAGATAACCTAAAAGGAAATATAGAGTTTAAAGATGTAAGGTTTAGTTATATTGAAGGAGAAGAAGTGTTAAAAGGAATTTCTTTCCAAGCTGAAAAAGGAGAAACTATCGCTATTGTTGGAGCCACTGGAGCAGGAAAATCAACGATTATCAATTTAATTAGTCGTTTCTATGAAATAGATAGGGGGCAAATTATGGTAGATGGAACTCCAGTAGAAAAATATGATTTAAACTCATTGCGTAAGCAAGTAGCAGTTGTGTTACAAGATGTATTCTTGTTTTCAGATACTATTTTAAACAACATTACCTTAGGAGATACAAGTATTTCTTTAGAAAAGGTGAAAGAAGCTGCTAAACAAATAGGAATTCACAACTTTATAGAGAGCTTGCCAAACGGGTATCATTATAATGTGAAAGAAAGAGGTGCAATGTTATCTTCTGGACAACGACAATTAATTGCCTTCTTAAGGGCGTATGTAAGTGAACCAAGCATTTTAATTTTAGACGAAGCAACCTCTTCAGTAGACACAGAATCAGAACAAATGATTCAATATGCTACAGATAAAATAACAAAAAACAGAACTTCAATCGTTATAGCACATAGATTAGCCACTATTAAAAAAGCAGACACAATTCTGGTTATGGATAAAGGATTGATTGTAGAGCAAGGAAGCCACCAAAAATTATTAGAAAACGATGGCTATTACAGGAATTTATACGAAAAGCAATTCAGTGCTGAAGCTATATAATTCTATGGTTTTATTTGATTAATTTAATCAAAATACTACATTTGTTAATCAATCACAAAAACTCAAAATCAGAAAACATGAAAAAAGTAATTTTATCTGTCTTAGTTGCTGGTTCTTTAGTTGCAACTTCTTGTAAGCAAGAAGCTAAAGAAGCAGAGAAAAAAGTAGAAAACGCTACAGAAGCTGTAGTAGAAGAAACAAAAAAAGCAGCAGATGCTGTTGCAGAAGAAGCTAAGAAAGCTGTAGATGGAGTAGTAGAGGAAGTAAAAGAAGTAGCTAACGATTCTGCTGGAGATGTAAAGTCTGCTTTAGAAGGAATTTCTATTCCAGAATTTAAAGACCCTAAAGTAGGAGAGTACTTACAGTCTTATTCAGAATATGCTAAAGAATACTTAGCTGCAGGTAAAGATGTAGTTAAAAACGCTGAATTAGCTAAAAAAGGTGTAGAATTAGCTACTAAAGGAAAAGAGATCGTTGGATCTTTAGATGCAGAAGCAGCTAAAAAATTTACAGGTGTAATGAGTGCTATTCAAGCTAAAATGGCACCAGCGAAATAATAAAGCAATACTTATTATTGTTTAAAGCCTTCACTTTTTAGTGAAGGTTTTTTTTGTAAACAATGTATTATAAATTGTTAAAAATGTATTGATTATGTGTTAAAATTGATTTTTTATTGAATTTTTGATAAAATTTTAAGATTTATACAAAAAAAACAAATTGTTAAAAAAAAGCTTCAATATACAATTAGAGGTATTGCCGTATAGTTTTTTATGACTAAATTGGAGTGGATATCGATATCAATGAACTTTAAGTTAGTTTGGTAAATTTTTAATTTATAAAACTAATTGTAGTTAAAAAACCTCTAGAATTTAATTGTATAAGAATCCCCCGAGCATTCTTCCCCAATTCTAGGCTAATTACATTAATAATTTTTAAAAACAGGTCAAAGCAAAAGGCTAAAAGAATTCTAATGCCTTAATGTTATTGACGAGGAATGAATTAACCAAATTTTAATCAAAATGAAATTAAGAAAACTTAGCGTACTAATACTTATTCTCATTACGCTCAATGCGTTTTCGCAGACCACTTGCGACTTTGGAACCCCTGCTAGTTCGCCGTTAGCCACTACTAATCATAAAACATATAGTTATGTGCATGTATTAGGAGATGGTGGGCCAAACCTTAGTAATATTACTAACTTCACAATTAATTGGAGTTTAGAAAATAATGGATTATATCAATTTTCGTTGCTTACAAATAATGGAATTCCTTCTTGGTGGAATGATTTATTAAGTAAAGTAACACACAACTTCAACCAAAATCAACCAGGTGTAACTATTAGTTCTTCAGGTTTTCCAGGTTTAGACGGAAGTTATTGGGTAGCTACAGATAACGGTAATTTTGTATTGGTATCTAAAACAGCTAATTATAGAATTTACTTTAGTAATTCAGCTATAGCACCTACTTGTGTAAATAAAGTAGTTGCCGAGTTTTCAGCTACACCAACGTATGGTACAGCTCCTTTATTAGTAGATTTTGATGCTTCGGCTTCTTATGATACAGATGGACAGGAGTTAACGTATACATGGGATTTTGGTGACGGAAACACAGCAGTAGGAGTAGTTGTACAAAATACATATACTGCTAATGGAATTTACCAAGCTAAATTAACAGTAAGTGACGGATTAGGGTCTGAAGGTGAAAAAGTAATTCCAATTAGTGTTACCGATGATAACGGACCAGGAGATAACGAGTATTTTAGACGATTTAATGAAATCCGTTCTGAGTTCTACGATCCAGCAAATGGATACTTTAGTGCAGATGGTTCTCCTCACCACTCAATTGAAACATTAATTGTAGAAGCACCAGATTACGGACACGAGTCTACAAGTGAGTTATACTCATATTGGATATGGTTAGAAGTAATGCACGGAAAATTAAGCGGAGATTGGTCTGAATTAAACAATGTATGGACAAAACTAGAGCAGTTTATCATTCCAACACACGACGATCAACCTACAAACGCACAATACGACCCTAGTAGTCCAGCTACATATGCACCAGAATTCCCATTACCAGACGATTATCCATCACCATTAAACTTTTCAGCTCCAGTAGGAGTAGATCCAATTTCTCCAGACTTAACAGCTACTTATGGAGAAGATGTATATCAAATGCACTGGTTATTAGATAACGATAACTTCTACGGATACGGAAATAGAGGAGACGGAACAAGTACGCCTTCTTATATCAACACATTCCAAAGAGGAGAGCAAGAATCAGTATGGGAAACAATTCCTCACCCATCTTGGGAAGAGTTTAACTGGGGTGGACAAGATGGATTTTTACCATTCTTTATTGGAGATCAAACATATTCTAAGCAATGGAGATATACTAGTGCACCAGATGCAGATGCAAGAGTTGTACAAGCAATGTACTGGGCACAAAGATATGCTAAAGAACAAGGGATTAGCATTAGTAATTTAGATATGGACAAAGCTGTTAAAATGGGAGACTATTTAAGATTAGCAATGTTCGATAAGTACTTTAAGCCAATGGGAGTACAAAGCGAAACTAATGGAGCAGGAACAGGATATGATAGTGCACACTATTTAATGTCTTGGTATATTTCTTGGGGTGGTTCTGTAGGAGCACAATATCCTTGGGCATATAGAATTAGTGCAAGTCACTGTCACTTCGGATACCAAAACCCTGTAGCAGCTTATGCATTAACTCAAGAGCAAGATATGAGACCATTATCTCAAAACGGACATAGAGATTGGAGTGAAAGTTTAACTAGACAAATGGAGTTTTACGAGTGGTTACAATCTAAAGAAGGAGCAATCGCTGGTGGGGCAACTAACAGCTGGAATGGAAACTACAGTACATACCCAAGTGGAAAAGCTACTTTCTACGATATGGCATATGACGATAATCCAGTATATCACGATCCAGGAAGTGGTACTTGGTTTGGATGGCAAGCATGGTCTATGGAACGTGTTGCTGAGTATTATTACATAACTAATGATGCTAGAGCTAAGAAAATCATGGACAAATGGGTTGGTTGGGTTAAAAGTGAAGTTAGATTATTAGGATCTGACGACTTTGAAATTCCTTCTACTTTAGAATGGTCAGGACAACCAGATACTTGGAATGCTAACAATCCAGGAGCTAACAATGGATTAAGTGTAAATGTAGTTAATTACGGTAAAGATTTAGGAATTGCTGCTTCATTAGCAAAAGCATTAATTTACTATGCTGCAGCTACTAGAGAGCATGGAAAATTTGATGCAGCTTCTAGAGATTTAGCAAAAGAAATCTTAGATAGAATGTGGAGAACATACCGTGATGATAAAGGAGTTTCTGCTCCAGAATCAAGAGGAGATTATAGCAGATTCTTTACACAAGAAGTATTTGTTCCAAACAGTTATAACGGAACAATGGCTAACGGAGATGCAATTTCTCCAGGAGCTACTTTCTTAAGCATTAGATCTAATTACTATAACGATCCAGAATTCCCAGCTTTACAAGCAGCTTACGAATCAGGAGTAGATTATACAACGCGTTACCACAGAAGTTGGGCTCAAATTGAAGTAGCATTAGCAAATGCAGAATATGGATTATTCTTCGGAGAGGATACATCAGAAAGATTAGATACGCCAAAGTCTGCACCAATAGTAGGTATTGGACCAAATCCAACGTCAGATATTTTAAATATTTATGTAGGAAATGAAGGAAAAGGAGACGTAGAAATTAGATTAATTGATTTATCAGGAAGAGTAATAAAAACTGACTTAATGACTAACGGGCAACAAAGTACTCAAATGTCATTAGGAAAATTACCTTCAGGATTATACATTTTAGAAACGAACGACCTTTCAATTAATAAGGTACAACGAAACAAGATCATAATAAAGTAATTATGATTCATTGTGTGGTTAGGGAAAAGAGGAGAGTACATACTTTCCTCTTTCTTTTAAATTGGGAATACTACTCAATAATTACTAAAATCAAAAACGATGAAAAAAATAATCTACAATATTTTATTTGTATGTTGTTTATGTTTTGGTTGGCTATTACAAGCACAACAACAGCCAAATTATTTGAATGTTTCTGGAAATAAGCTCATAGACTCAAGAGGGCAAGTGGTAAGATTAACAGGTGTAAATTGGTTTGGATTTGAAACACAAAGTTATTTTCCACATGGTATTTGGACACGTGATATGAAAAGTGTCTTACAGCAAATTAAAGATTTAGGATTTAATACTATTAGAGTACCCTGGTGTAACGAAATGTTAGATCCAGGAAAAACAATAGATGTTCCTTCTTATGGAGCAGACCCATACACTGGAATTTCTCCAATGAATGAAGTTGAAGGGCAAATTACAAAGCCTATAGAATTATTAGATGTATTGGTACAATGGTGTCAAGACAACGATATAAAAGTTGTTCTAGATAATCATTCAAGAGCTGCAGATGGTTTTTTGAATGAAGAACTTTGGTATACAAGTCAATATTCTGAAGCACGTTGGATTCAGGATTGGGTTTTTATGGCAAATAGATATAAAGACTTTTCTGCTGTAGTAGCAATGGATTTGAATAATGAACCACATGGGTCAACTTGGGGTAATAGCAATCCGGCAACAGATTGGAATAAAGCCGCTGAACGATGTGGAAATGCAGTGTTAGCTGCAAATCCTAATGTGCTAATTATTGTAGAAGGTGTTGGTGAGTTTGAAGGAAATAGTTATTGGTGGGGAGGACAATTAATGGGAGCTAAGAAATATCCTATTCAATTGTCAAACCCAAGTAAATTAATGTATTCTGCTCATGAATATGGACCAGAGGTATTTAATCAAGATTGGTTTAACGAACCTAACTTTCCTAATAATATGCCTGCAATATGGAAAAAGAATTATCATTATTTATATGAAGAAGGTACTTCACCAATATTCTTAGGAGAATTTGGAATTAGAGATCAAGGAGCTTTTGGAGGAATTGCATATACTTGGTTTACAGAGTTTATGAACTTTATGGGAAGTAATTACTCATGGACATTCTGGTGCATGAATCCAAATTCTGGAGATACAGGAGGAATTTTAACAGGCGATTGGGTAACAACACATCAATGGAAGTTAGATGTGTTAACACCACATTTAGCACCTTTAATTCCAAATGAAGTTAACATAAGCACAAATAATCCACCAGTCGCAGATTTTATTAAAACAATTACTAGTGGAACAACAGGTGCTAGTGTAACAGTAGAGGCGTATGCTTCCTATGATCCAGATGGAGATCCATTAACGTATACTTGGGATTTTGGAGATGGAACAACTGAGCAAGGAGTTACTGCTTCTCATATTTATACTGAAAACGGTTTGTATACAATTAAGCTAACGGTAAGCGATGGCCAGGTAGAAGATTCTAAAAGTGAGACTGTTATTGTAGATACAATTACTTCAGGAAGCTGTAGTTTTGGTACACCAATAGATAATCCATTAGGGTCGGTAAATAAATCATATAAAAATATTTATGTATTAGGAAATGGAGGACCAGATTTTAGTAATGTAAGTGATTTTACAATTAATTGGGATTTAGCTAATAATGGATTCTATCAATTTTCAGTTTTAACAAACGACGGAGTTCCTGCGTATTGGAATAATTTACTGTCAAAAGTAACTCAAAACTTTAGTCAACCACAACCAGATATTACTGTTTCAGGATCTGGATTCTCTGGGTTTGATGGAAATTATTGGGTAACCATTGACAATGGAAATTTAATTCTTGTTTCTAAAATAGGTGGTTTTGCTATTTATCTAAGTAATTCAGCAACTCAACCTAATTGTAGTTCAAGTGCTTCGAGAGCTAAAACTGCAATTACTACTGAGAAAAGTAAAACGTTCCCTGTAGTATTAATAAGCCCAAATCCTACACAAGATTATATTAATGTATTATTACCGAATAAGGTAAATAAAGGACAAATACGACTAATCAATTTAAATGGACAAGTAATAAAGAAATATGCTATTTCAGGAGTAAATAAAAAACAAGTTC
This sequence comes from Tenacibaculum amylolyticum, assembly GCF_964511145.1. Classification (NCBI taxonomy): domain Bacteria; kingdom Pseudomonadati; phylum Bacteroidota; class Flavobacteriia; order Flavobacteriales; family Flavobacteriaceae; genus Tenacibaculum; species Tenacibaculum amylolyticum. Next base: position 101,931 of record NZ_CAZEFZ010000033.1, on the reverse strand, counting down.
CTGTAAATGGTTTACTAAAAGGAATTTACATTTTAGAGTTTAGGGATAATGAAAGGGGAACTATAATCAATAATAAAGTTATTGTAAAGTAGTTCCTCTTTTTCTAAAATTAAGTTAATGTGATTTTAGGGTATTATAAGTTTAACAGGACGAAGGTTTTTTAACCTGTTATAGAATATCACATTAATTATCGAGGTCGAAATATTTAGTTTTTAATTAAGTGCTCGGCCTCGTTTTTATTACGTAACGATATCGTTTTCTATGAATATAATTTAAACAAATAAAGAGTGTTTATTTATAGCTAAGAAAGCATTATACAGAAAAAAACATTTTATTAAAAAAAAAGCTCAATATAATAATCAAGTTATTGGTATATAGTTTTTTATGTTTAAATTAGAATAGGTATCGATATCTACAGAGCTTTTAAGTTAACTCTAACAAATCATGATTAATAGAGTTAATTATAGTTTAACATTCTAGAATTTAAAACAACTAAGAATCCCCTGAGCATTCTTTCCTCAATTCTAGGTTATTTACATCAAATTTTAAAACACAAGTCAATCATATAGGCAAGTATTACTGTGCTTTTATATTATTGGCGAGGAATGAATTTATCAATTTTAAAAACCATGAAATCTAAACAATTTTATAAACTACTACTACTTTTATTAGTAGTCTCTTTCCCATGTTTTTCACAATATAATTATGGAGAAGCACTACAGAAATCAATATTTTTTTACGAAGCACAACAATCTGGAGAAATTCCTGATTGGAATCGAGTAACCTGGAGAGGTAATTCAGGAATGGATGATGGTTCAGATGTACAAATCGATCTTACAGGAGGATGGTACGATGCAGGAGACCACGTAAAATTTGGATTCCCAATGGCATATTCAACTACTGTTTTAGCATGGGGAATGATAGAGTATAAAGATGCTTATGAAAATAGTGGGCAATTAGAGCAAATGAAGAAAAACTTACGATTTGTTTGCGATTACTTTATCAAATGTCATACTGCACCAAATGAGTTTTACGGCCAAGTAGGTAAAGGAAGCGCCGATCACGCTTGGTGGGGGAGTGCAGAAGTAATGCCAATGACAAGGCCAGCGTATAAAATTACAACAGCTAAGCCAGGTTCAGATCTAGCTGGAGAAACTGCGGCAGCTTTAGCAGCAGCAAGTATGGTTTTTGCAGATTCAGACCCATCGTATAGTGCAACTTTAATAACACATGCAGAGCAACTCTATAGTTTTGCAGATACTTACAGAGGTAAATATTCTGATGCTATTACAGACGCGGCAGATTACTATAAATCTTGGAGCGGTTACCAAGATGAAATTGTATGGGGCGCAATTTGGTTATATAAAGCTACAGGAAATGCGACTTATTTAACCAAAGCAGAATCAGAATATAGCTTCTTAGGTAATGAAGGGCAAACAAACTTTAAAGCTTATAAATGGGGACTTGCGTGGGATGATAAATCTTATGGTTCTTATGTATTGTTGGCAGATATAACTGGAAAACAAAAATATAAGAGTGATTCAGAAAGACACTTAGATTATTGGACAACAGGATTTAATGGAGAGCGAATTGCATATAGTCCAGGAGGTCAGGCGCACTTAACTACTTGGGGGTCTTTACGTCATAGTGCAAATACAGCTTTTTTAGCTTTTGTTTATAGTGATAAAGTTCCAAGTTCAAAAGCAAGTACGTATCACAATTTTGCGGTGAATCAAATCAATTATATTTTAGGAGATAATCCAAGTAATAGAAGTTATGTAGTAGGATTTGGTAACAATCCACCAAAAAATCCACATCATAGAACAGCACATGGAACTTGGACGAATAACTTAGTTGGGCCACCAACAGTTAGTAGACATACGCTTTATGGAGCACTTGTTGGTGGACCTGGAGCTGCAAACGATCAATACACAGACGATAGAGGAGATTATATAGCAAATGAAGTAGCTTGTGATTATAATGCAGGTTTTACAGGAGCATTAGCAAGAATGTACAATGAATTTGGAGGAACTCCGTTAGCAAATTTCCCAATAGAAGAAACACCTACTAATGAGTTTTTAGCAGATGCAAAATTTAATAGTAGTAATCAATATGGAGTTACAGTTTCTGTAATGGCTAGAAATCACACAGCATGGCCTGCTAGAGCTGTAAAAAAATTATCGTTTAAATATTTCTTTAATATTAGTGAAGGTGTAGCTGCTGGATATTCTATAAACGATTATAATATAAACTTAAGTTATTCGCAAGGAAGTAGCTCGTTAGTTGTAAAACCATGGGATGAAGAGAATCATGTATACTATGCTGAAGTTTCTTTTCCTGGTGAAAATGTAGCTCCAGCAGGACAATCGGAAAGTAGAAGAGAAGCGCAGATAAATATACAGGTATCTCACGGTATGCCTTGGGACATTAGTAATGATTATTCTGCAATTGGGTTAAGTGGAAACACAAGAATAAACTCTACAAAAATTCCAATGTATAACGATGGAGAGTTAATTCATGGTGTTGAAGCACCAGGTGGAAATACTCCAAAGGCTTCATTTACTGCCTCATCTACCAATGCTCCTGCTCCTGCAACTATTTCATTTGATGCTTCTAGTTCTACAGATCCAAATGGAGATGTATTAACATATACATGGAATTTTGGTGATGGAACTACAGCTAGCGGAGTAACAGTAACTCATACTTATACTACAGCTGCAAATTATACAGTTAAGTTAACTGTAAGTGATGGAGTTAATACAGATGATGAAACAAAAACTGTAAAAATTACAAGTGGAGCACCCATTGCAAAATTTACAACAGATCAAGATGTATATGTAGCGCCAACTACAGCTTTCTTTGATGCTTCTAATTCTATAGATCCAAATGGAGATGCGTTAACATACTCATGGGATTTTGGAGATGGTACTACAGCTACTGGAGTAACAGTTTCACATTCGTATATTAATATTGGAGATTATTCCGTAGTTCTTACGGTAAGTGATGGAAATGAAACTGGAACAAAAACCAAAGTACTTAAAGTTACTGATGGTGCGCCAGTAGCTGCTTTTTCTGTGAGCGATACCCAAGGAACAGCTCCTTTAACTGTAAGTTTTGATGCTTCAGATTCTGCAGATCCTTCAGGAACAGGCCTGTTATATACATGGGATTTTGGAAATGGTCAAACAGGAAGTGGAGAAACGATTACTACTACTTATACAGATGCTGGTACATATACAGCTACACTTACAGTAATAAATCCTTATGGAGTAGATGTAGCGACAAAAGTGATTACAGTTGAAGAACCATTAAACTGTGGATTTGGAGCGCCATTAGCTACTCCGTTACCAAATATTGGAAATAAGCAATACAATAACGCACATGTTTTAGGAAATGGAGGACCAAATCTTAGTAACTTAAATAACTTTACAATTAATTGGGATTTACAAAATAATGGATTGTATCAATTTTCAATCCTTACTACTAATGGAGTTCCAGCATGGTGGAATGACTTATTACCTAAAGTTAGCCAAAGTTTTAATCAAGCAGAGCCAGAAGTAACCATTAGTGGATCAGGATTTGCAGATTTAGATGGTACTTATTGGGTAACAATGGATGGAAATAATTTTGTAATGGTTTCAAAGAACGGAGGGTTTACAATTTATTTTAGTAACTCTTCACAAGCGCCTAGTTGTGAATCAAGTGCTAGAGCTGTAAAAATTGAAAATACAACTTCTAAAACTAAGAGTTTACCTGTAATGGTTAAACCAAATCCAGCAACAACATATTTAGATGTTTTATTATCAAGAAATGATGTAATGTCTAAAGGTTTACATAAAGGGAATATACGTTTATTAAATGTAAGTGGTCAGGTGTTGAAGACTTATTCTTTTGATAATCAGCAAAAAATAAGGATTTCTATTGAGGATATTACAAAAGGATTTTATATCTTAGAAGTAGAAAATAATACAACAGGAGAAAGAACGACTCGTAAGATACTAGTGAAGTAGTTTTTTGATTACTAAAAATTAGTAATCCCCTGTAATTAAAACCCGAGATCAGTGTAAGAATGTTCTCGGGTTTTTTTATGTTTTAAGCATAAAAAATAACGTAATAATTGCTGTTACAAATTGTGGTTAGTCATAGTGTAAAAAAAGCGAACTTTTAGAAATGATTAAGGTGTTTTCCTGTATAAAGAAAATAATTTATCTCTAACTTTGAAAGAAACCAAATACTAAACCCCGAATAATAGTAAACAAACATTTAAGTTTTGTTTTCTACAAATTAAGTTTTCTTAAACATTAGCAAATAACATTTTTTATTACTGATAGTGTGTAATAATAATTTACATGACTACAGGTATTGTTATAAGGTTATAGTATAAAAACAGTAGTGATTTTAGGATAACTGCTAAGTTGATATTCTTAATAAATCTTAGCGATAAATTGAATTAATGCTAGTGTTATAAAAAACAAAATATATAAACCAATTAACCTCTTAAATCATATAACTATGGAATTTAAAATTAGCCCTTCGGTAGGAGTAGCTAGATTAGGGAATAGTGAAGGACAGTTTTGTCTTTCTCCAGATAGCATTGGAGGACTTCCTTTTGAAGCCGATGCATCAGGAAACAAATTAGGACCCATTAAACATTTCAAAGACGAAGAAAGTCAAGTAAGAAGGCAAGGTCAACTATTTAAAATTTTTAATGCAGAAGGTGTTGAACTTACCATTAACTCACCTAATGTAGAAAATATGGAATGGACTGTGCATTTAGCCAATAAAAAGGCAGCTTGGTATCAATTTAGTGAGCTAAAAGGAAACCTTTTGTATGGTCCAGAGAATAGTTATAAAAATCAGAAAGTTGAATTAAGAAACCCAGCTGTTGAAGGAGAAGCTAGGCAAGCTTTAATTATAGATCCAGGGCCCAGAACAGTTTCTGGTGCTAACCAAAGTATAAGTTTTGATAAAGCATCTGTACCCGATGGTTATCCAGATCGTTTTCCTTCTAACCATACTATTTCTGAAGATGGAAGTGTAGATCTTAGAACATCAGAAGATGGACAAGGTGTTAAATATGGAACCGAAATAAAAACATTAGGAGATTTAAAAACAGATGATGAAGGAAGGCTTATCGTTTTAGGAGGATATGGTCATGCAGGAGGAGATGAACCTTTAACTAGTTACGGTGGTTCTAATACATGGCATGATGACATTTCAGACGGACCTGTGTATTGTAAGATTACATTTAACGATGGTACTTCATCAGTTATTTTACAAGCTTGGGTTATTGTGGGGTCACCAGATTTTGCTCCTGAAATAGTTAATATTTCTAACCTAAGTGATACCATGTTTGATGTTGGAGTACGTGCCTTTAACCTAGTACCTAGTATGTGTACAAATGGACAGTTTAATAGTTCGTATATAGTAAATTACCAAAGAGACATTTTACCTATTGTAAAACGTTTTGCTGCTTACCAATGGGTTGCCAATGTACAATCCATGATAGCATTTTCAGCAAATGTATTTGACTTATCTGATCCTAGTGAGGAAAATAAAGCTAATAGACTAAACTATTTCGCATATTTTAGACGTCCAAACGATAAATCAGATACTTCTTCAAACCAACCACAATCTGAGTTATTTAAAACGCAAGGAGATGATATGTTTCCAATGATGCCATTAAACTCAGGAAGTAATTCAGTAAGTAATGTAAATATTGTAAAGTTCTTAGCATTAAACGATACACAGTATTTTATGCTTGAACAATGGGCTAATGGGAGTTTTGAAAATAATCCAGACTATGAGCCATTTGCTATTAGTAAAGAAGATCAGGCAAGTGTAGGTAATTGTGTAGGTTTACCAATGTGTCCAGGTATAGAAGTAACGTGGAGTTTACAAAATCCAAGTATATACGAAGCACCTTATGTTATAGCAGATCAAAAAGGCCTTGGAGGTTACAATAAAACAGGGTTGTCACCTTCCAGAGATGAAGCTGAAGGAGGCGGTTGTCAACCAGGAGATTTAACTAAAAGAATGGCTTGTCCTTGGCAAGCAGACTTCTTCCAATGCACTATACAGCCCGTAAACTTTACGAATCCAGATTTTAATAAAGCAAATGTTACTACTACAGAAAGAGTAGAAACAACCACAAATAAAACGTGGACAAACCCAGAAGAAGATTCATTAGGAGAAGTTATCAATACTGAAAAAGAAACAACAGTTAGAACGTATGAAAGTTCCCAAAGAGAACCATTACCGCCTACCTATTACTCTTATTGGTGGCCACCACAAAGTCCATGGGATGTTTTAACAGGTGAAATTACTGTAGAAGGACAAATGAATTCACATTTTCCAGCAGGACAACAAGTAAATTATGCTCGTGGGATCAATAGCTTTGTTCAAATGGTAGAACATTGGTCGGCCATGGCTTTTATTAGAAATGTAAACTCACAAGATAAAGGCTTCCCTTACTTTACAGAAACAGAACGTACAAACGAACTTTTTTCATTTAAAGAATTAGGAATAGGGCAAGTTACAGGAGACGATTCTGATAATGAAACTACAGTGCCTATTTTTTATATAAATAATGATTTAAAGAGTGTAGGAGAAAAAAGTGAAAAGGCTAAAAGACTAGTAGCTTTTCTAGAACGACGAACATTTAAAAAGATAAAAATTAGTAGTGAAGGACTTGGATTACCACGTTCTGGAACAAGAATAAGACGCTAATGATAGAGACAATACAACACACAGATGTACTTATTGTTGGTGGAGGTCCTAGTGGGGCCTCTGCCGCATTAAGTTTGCTAAATTATTCAAATTGTAGTGTAACACTTGTAGAACAATCAGACTTTAATCATATTAGAGTAGGAGAACATGTATCGTCTAGTATATTTAATCTGATAGATTATTTACAACTAAATAAGAATGATTTTGAAGATGATTGTTTTATGCCTGCATATGCGAGTAAAGCTTACTGGGGAAGCGATACGGTAAGTACAACAAATACAATTTTTACAACAGAAGAAGCAACGTATCAGATGGATAGAGAAAAATTCGATTTTAAGTTGATCGAAGTAGCTGCTGAAAGAGGCGCTACTATTTATCCAAGAACAAAATGTTTAGATTATGAACAATTAGAAGATAAAAGTTGGCGAGTGTTAATGAGTCATCCCGTTGAAGGGAAATTTACTGTTACAGCTAATTATTTGGTAGATGCTTCAGGAAGATCAGGAAATGTTAGTAGGAAAATTGGAGCATCTTCACAAACATACGATGCGTTAATGGGAGTAGGTTTATTCTTAGAACGAGAGGATATATCAAAGATATTTGAACAAACCATAGAAGCAACAGCTTTAGGTTGGTGGTACACAGCTTGTTTACCAGATGGAAAAATGGTAATGACTTTGTTTTCTGATGCAGATATTATTTCAGAATATAAACTTCATCAAATAGAAAATTGGAAAAACAGACTACAAAAAACCAAACATGTTAAAGGTCTCATCGATGGTTCTCATGCACTTTCAAATAAATTATGGATAAAAAACGCACAAACACAACTTACAGATAGCAGTAGTTTAGATCGATTTATAGCAATTGGAGATGCAGCTGTATCTTTTGATCCAATTTCTTCTATGGGGATTGGTTTCTCTATAAGTTCGGCTTGTTATGCGGCAAAGCATATTGTCCAAGAGTTAGAAGAAGGTTTTTTAACAACGAAGGTGTATCAAGAAGATATTCAAAGAAATTTTGATCAATATAAGGAGATAAAGACTCGGTATTATCGAGAAGAAAGAAGATGGAATTCTTCAAAATTTTGGGATCGTAGAAATTAATAAGTAGCTATTCTATTTCAAAAGCTTCTCGAATCAAGAGTAATATTAAGTAAGTTTAGAAACGTCCTGTTTTATTTTTTCGGATAATTGATCAAAGTCTTTATATAGAACAAATTCACCGTCTTTGATGTAAGAAATTTCACCAGTTTCTTCAGAAACTAATAAGCAAACAGCGTCTGTTTTTTCGCTAATTCCTATAGCAGCTCTGTGTCGTAAACCAAATCTAGCAGGAATCCTTGGGTTGTCAGATACAGGTAAAATGACACGAGAAGCAACAATATAATTATCTCTAATAATGGTAGCGCCATCGTGTAATGGACTATTTTTATAAAAGATACTTTGTATAATGGCATTGTTAACTAAAGCATTCATTGGATCTCCTGTATTTACCAAGAAATCAAGCTTGTTCGTACGTTCAATAACAATTAAGGCTCCAGTTTTTGATTTGGAAAGATTTTTACATGATTTTACAATTGTTTCAACATCGGTATCTGCATTAATTTCAGATTGTAAAAACTTTATTTGATTTAAGAAACCACGTTTTGTCGAAAAATTAGTAGTTCCTATCATTAATAGAAACTTTCTAATTTCTTGTTGAAATACAATTATCAAAGCAATAACACCTCCAGAAAGTAAGTAACCAAGAATACCACTTAGCATTTCCATGTGCAATGCTTGCGTAACTTTCCATATTAAGAAAATAAAAGCAATTCCAATAACAATATTAATTGCTACTGTACCTTTAACTAATTTATAAATATAGTATAGTAAAACAGCTACTAGGATAATATCTAGTATATCAAGAAAAGAAAAATCTATAAAGTCTAACATGTATCCTAAGACATTTGCGTAAATGTACTAATAATTTGGTGGTTTTGTATGGTTTCAGCCTTTTCTGAATTTTCCAAATTTAAAGTAGTTGTGCTGTTATAATCTAGATTTTATTCAAGGAAATAAAAAATAGTAATTAAGAAAAGTGTTTTAGATTAGAATTTTGTATTTTGGTAGAGTTAAGAATAACCAATCTTAATATTAATTTAATCTAATAACCTTACCATTATTATGAAAAATCAAATTTCAAAATTAGGAAAAGTACTTTCTAAAAACGACCAAAGAAATATCGAAGGAGGCTTCGGATGTTATGCACAATTTCTTGAATGTAGTTCAAATAGAGATTGTCCTCCTTGTAGTAGCGGTTGTGGAATGACAATAGATGTTAATGGAGAACCATTATTCATTCCAGATCTTTGTGCGTTTTAATTGTATTTAAAGCAATAAAAGGTTAAAAACCAGTTACCAATGTGTAACTGGTTTTTTTATATAATAGTTTTCTAATAATTTAAGACTAATTAGTAGCCATAGTAGTTTCTAAATCTCCTATTAAAAGAGGGTATTTACTACGAATAAATTTAATTTTTTCAAACACTTTGGCATCTTTAGTACGTTTAAACTCTTCTTCCATAGCGGTAAAACTAGTTTTGTAAATTTTAAGTGTTAGTTTATTTCGTAATTGAGAATACGCATGATTTACATTATCTAAAACATTAATATAAGTTTCATAAGTTGCATTTCTATCAGCAGTTATAGTTATTACAGCTTTAGAAGGATGATCTGATAAATTACTTTTTTTATTTCCATTGCACCAATCACAAGGTTGCCCATTAACATCCTTACCACCACCATTATCAATAAAGTTTGCGGTTAACTCTGTAATTTCATCAGTATTTACTTGGCGCTCTCCAATTAATATTTCATCATTTAAGTTGATATTAATATCTAAAAGATTTCTATCATGAAGCTCAATAGGTGGAGGATTTTCATTTTTTTGAGCCATCTTTCTAAAAATACCTTTGTCAACATCCAAAGTAGTAGTAACAAGGAAAAAAATAAGAAGTAAAAAAGCTATGTCTGCCATAGAACCGGCGTTAATTTCTGAAATGCGTTTTCTTTTCATAATTAGTAGTTTTTAAAAAATTAATAAATGATTTTTACTAAAGTTTGGCTACTAAGCAATTTTTGGTCTTAACAGAAAATTAACAAAAACAATGCCAGAAAACTAACGTACTTGTGAAACAATCTTTACAGCTTCAACAGCTTCTTTTACATCATGTACACGAAGAATATTAGCACCATTTAAAAGTGCAATAGTATTGGCAATAGAAGTTGCATTTAGGGCTTCTTGTGGCGAAGTGTCTAGTAATTTGTATAGCATAGATTTTCTGGATACACCTGCCAGAATAGGACTATCTAGATTTTCAAATAATGATAAATCTTGTAGCAATTCGTAATTGTGTGCAATCGTTTTTCCAAAACCAAAACCAACATCAATAATTACATCATTAACTTTTAATTGGTGTAATTCAAATAACTTTTCAGCAAAAAAAGAAATCAATTCAGTAGTAATGTTTTCATAATTAGGATTCTGCTGCATGTTTTGCGGAGTACCTTGCATATGCATTAGAATATATGGAACTTGAAGTTCAGCAATAGTTTTAAACATATTTTTATCTAAATTACCACCAGAAATATCGTTTACAATTGCACCGCCAGCAAGAATAGTTTCTTTAGCAATATTGCTTCGAAAAGTATCTATAGAGATGAATGCTTCTGGAAATTTTTTAGATAAAAGAGTTACAACAGGAACAATTCTCTGCAATTCCTCGTCTTCAGAAACATGTGCAGCACCTGGTCTAGAAGAGTAAGCTCCAATGTCAATAAAAGTAGCTCCGTCTTCTAACATTTTCTCAGTTTGCAGTAAAATATCTTTTTCATTATTGTATTTACCGCCATCAAAAAAAGAATCTGGAGTAATATTTAAAATCCCCATTACTTTTGGAGTTTGAAAATCAATAAGTTTTCCGCGGCAGTTAATAGTCATGCTTCTGAGTGTTAAAAATCAAATTTTTCGATAAAAATAATCGAAAACCTATTTGATTTGCTATTTTTACATAGTTTTTTCGGAATACATAGAAATGCAGAATACCTCAGAGCAGTACGACGCGGTAATTACAGAGTGCCGCAATTTATTTATTAATAAGATGTCTGATTATGGAAGCGCGTGGAGAATCTTGCGCTTACCATCACTCACCGATCAAATATTTATCAAAGCACAACGAATTCGCCAGCTACAAGAAAATAACGTAAGAAAGGTAGATGAAGGAGAACGATCTGAATTTATTGGAATTATCAATTACTCTATCATGGCGCTGGTACAATTAGAATTAGGTTTTGCAGAACAACCAGACCTAACAACGGAAGAAGCTACAGCTTTATATGATAAATATGTAAAAGTTACTAAAGAATTAATGGAGAATAAGAACCACGACTATGGAGAAGCATGGCGTGATATGAGAGTGTCTTCATTAACAGACTTAATTTTACAGAAATTATTACGCGTAAAGCAAATAGAAGATAATAAAGGAAAAACCATAGTTTCAGAGGGAATTGATGCAAATTATCAGGATATGATCAACTATTCAGTATTTGCAATGATTCACTTAAATGAAGCCCAAAAATCCCTATAATTATGTTAAAAATACTTACACACATTTCAAGAGTTTTTGTCGGATTACTATTCATTTATTCAGGTTTTGTAAAATTGGTAGACCCATTGGGAACCATGTTTAAATTAGAAGAATATTTTAGTGAAGCGGTATTAGGATTAGAATTCTTAACTCCTTATGCATTAGTATTTGCAATTCTTTTAGTAGTGGCAGAAACTGTTTTAGGAATTATGTTATTGGTAGGATACAAACCTAAATTTACCGTTTGGAGTTTGTTTGCAATTACCTTAATATTTTTATTCCTAACATGGTATTCGTATACATATAATAAAGTAACAGATTGTGGTTGTTTTGGAGATGCTATTAAAATAACACCAAAACAAACATTCTATAAAAACGTAATTTTTATTGTATTGATAGGAATTTTAATTGCAGGATTAAAATATATTAAAGCTATTCCTTCTTTAAAAATAGCAACAATAACTACATATGCATCTGTATTTGTATCATTATTAATTACGTATTATGTGTTAAATCATTTACCTATTATAGATTTTAGAGCTTATTCAGTAGGAACAAATATTGCTGAAGGAATGAAATATCAAGGAGATGGAGAAGTGCCCCCAATCCATGATTTTACAATTGATACAGACGAAGGAGATTTGTTAGAAGAAATGTTAGGTAAAGACAAAGCAATGTTGATTCTAATAAACACGGTAGATAAAGCAGACGAAGAAGGATTCTCAGCTGTTTCTAAAGTAGCTGCAGAAGCAAAAAATAAAGGGTATGAAATATATATCCTTACAGCAGATGGAATGATGTACGATGAAGATGAATTGAATAATTTCAAAGAAAAGTATAATCTACCATATATTTTTGGTAGTTGTGATGGAACAGCAATTAAAACGGTAATTAGAGCAAACCCTGGTATTGTAACAGTTAAAAATGGAACAATTGTAGGGAAGTGGAACTGGACAGATGCAGATGATGTAGAGCTTTAGTTCTTGAATGAATATAATAGAGGGAAAACCTCTATATTCATTGAAAATAAACCTTATAAAATTATAAATAACCTCGTGTAAAATGCACGAGGTTATTTGTTTACGAGTTATTTTTTATATTTAATGAGTATTAACCAAACTTTTTATCTATGAAAATCTTAAAATATACAGTGCTATTTCTGTTAGCAATTATTGTAATAGGTTTGTTGTATGTAACAATGCAACCTTCAAACTATGATGTTTCTCGCTCAAAAGTGATAAACCAACCAATTTCAAAAGTATTTTCTACTGTTAATGATTTAAAAACATGGGAACAATGGGGGCCATGGCACGATCAAGATAGTACAATAGTCGTTACTTACGGCGAAACTACCGTAGGAGTTGGTGCAAGTGATAGTTGGACAAGTAAAGATGGCCCAGGAGCAATGAAAACAATTGCAGTAGAAGAAAATAAATCAATTCAACAAGAAATGACTTTTGGAGATAATGAACCTAGTGAAATCATTTGGGATTTTGAAGAGGTAACAGATGGAACAAAGGTTACTTGGACAATGAAAGACGATAAGGCTCCTTTTATATTTAAATTTTTTGCTGCATTATCTGGAGGTTGGGATGCTATGTTGGGCCCTATGGAAGAGCAAGGTTTAGATAATTTGAGTGAAGTTGTAAATAATATACCAGATAAATTTCGTTTAAGCGAAGTGGTTGTGGTAGATACTGAAGAAAAACCATTTATAGGATTCCCTCATAAAATGAAAATAAACCACGAAGCTATGCAAAAAGCATTTATGGAATCATTGCCAAAAGCAGGTATGTATGCTGTTAAATCTGGTTTAGTTCTAGGAGATTATATACCAGCAGCAGTATTTCACAAATGGGACGAAAAAACTGGAGAAACAGAGTTTCATATTGGATTGTTACTAAATAAAGATATAGATCCAGCAGAAGGAATGGATAAAATGAATATTGCAGGAGGGAAGCATGCTAAAATTTCTAAATATGGTAACTACGGAGAAGGAGATTATGAAGCGCATACAGCCTTGGCAAAATATTTAGAGGCTAATAAAATAAAGAGTAAGTTTCCTATTTACGAATTATACGTTAACGATCCAGCTAACGTAAAAGAAATAGATATTCAAACAGATATTTTTTATCCAGTAGAATAATTTACCAGATTAAATACAAATTAAAAAACCTCACTATTTTGTGAGGTTTTCTTATTTTCGTAGGCAATGAAACAAGCAATATTCGTATTCATAGGAGGTGGTTTTGGAAGTGTGTTAAGATATTTATTAGGAAAGGCACTTAATAACTCTGAAACAGGTATTCCGTTAGGAACTTTTTTAGCCAATATTTTAGGAAGTTTGCTAATAGGTTTTATTCTAGGGCTGGCAGCTAAAAATGAAGCATTAACCCAAAATCAATCGCTATTGTTAGCTACAGGTTTTTGCGGTGGATTTACTACATTTTCTACGTTTGCTTATGAGAATCATATATTTTTAAAATCAGGAGATTTTATTTCGTTTGCATCGTATACCATAGCTAGTTTTGTAGTTGGATTCTTGGCCGTTTTCTTAGGAGTTTTTTTAGTAAAATATATATAATATGAACAATTTAGTGCAGTATACTACTGAAGATAATTATGCAATAATTAAAATAGCGAATGGGAAAGTTAACGCAATTTCTCATGAAGTTATAGATGAAATTAATGAATGTTTAGAAGCTGCCGAAAAGGAAGAAAGAGTAGTAATTATAACTGGACAAGAAGGTATTTTATCTGGTGGTTACGATTTAAAAGTAATGACAAAATCTGCAGATGCAGCTAAAGAATTAGTATCTAGAGGTTCAAAACTTTCACATAGGTTGTTATCATTCCCTTATCCAGTAATTATGGCTTGTAGTGGTCATGCAGTTGCGAAAGGAGCTTTCTTATTATTATCTGCAGATTATAGATTAGGAGTTGATGGGGATTTTAAAATTGGTTTAAACGAAGTGCAAATTGGTATGACAATGCACCACGCAGGAATTGCAATAGCAAGACATAAGCTTCCTGCTGTATTTTTTGAAAGAAGTGTGAATAATGGAGAAATGTATAATCCAAAAGAGGCAGTTACAGCTGGTTTTTTAGATAAAATAGTTCCAGGTGAATACTTACTTCCAACAGCGGTTAAAGTAGCGCAACTATTCGGGAAAATAAACAAAACAGCACATAAAAACACTAAACTTAAAGTGCGTAAAGACTTTTTAGAAAGTTTACAAAATGCAATTGAGTTAGACCTTAAAGAAGAATTATCTTTTGACGCTTAGATCAAAAAGAATTGATTATAAAATAAAAACCGTTATTCTTCAAAAGGATAACGGTTTTTATTTGTCTTATTTTTTATAAGCCATTACACCAGCTTCAACTGCAATATCTAATCTGTTATCGCGTGGGGTAATAGGGCAAGAATATCTGTCACTATAAGCACAGTATGGATTGTAAGCTTCGTTAAAATCAATAACTATTGTGCCATCGCCTTTTTTATCTGTAGTTAATACATCTATAAACCTACCTCCTCCATACGATGTTTTACCATTAGTTAAATCAAGAAAAGGTAAAAATAAATGGTCTTTATATTTAGGTTTTGGGTCTGGATCTTTATAAATGTCTAGTTGAAAATCTTTCCCATCAATTGTGAAATTGATAATACCATATTTTTTATACTTAGCCACTCTAGAAGTAGTTGTTGGAAAATTAAAAACTTTACCATCTGGGGTTTCAGTCAGTTTTGCGACTACTTTAAATTTTTCATTTATAGGAAAGAAATCTAAACCTTTAAAATTCTTTAATCCTTTTTTAGTTAATGGAGATTTAGAAGCATCTTTAAATTTTGCATTCATTTCTCGCTGGAATTCTGAGTCACCTAATATTTCTCTTTTCCCTTGTGAATTACAAGAAAGAAGAAAAAGTAAATTTAAAATAAGGATATAGTTTTTTAAGTTCTTCATTAATCGATTAATTTTAATTCATTAATATCATTCTTATTGAACATATTTTTAGCTCTAGAAAGTAAACCTTTTTGAGAGTTGATATCTTCAGTAGCTTCTGTAAAAGGAATTTCAAAATCAAAAGTAGTTTTAATTTCTTGTAAATACTTATGATAAGATCTATTTAGTAAAAGAACCTTTGTTTTATCATCATTACTTACCGTACTACTTAAGTGTTTTTTAGTTAATGTAAAATTAGAAATATCTATAGTTTCTTCAATGCTAGAGAATAAAAATCGATCTTTAACTAAATAAACAGTGCCTTCTTTTTTAACCAATCGAACCACACTACCTTTTTTAAACTTCTTACTGGCAGTTTTTAAATAAACACAAAATGAAAATAAATCATTGTGAGTAAGTAGTTTTTCTTTGTTTTTAAACAAATTCAGAATAGGAAATACAAATAAGTATTTAGTTTTATTTACCAATTGTACAGATTTACGATACATCATTAAAGAAATAATAAATGCTAAAACTGATAGAATAACCGAAAATGTAGGATAGAAAACACTAATCAAAACAAATAAAATTGTGATTACAATCTTTACAATTTCTAGAATGGAATCTATAAAAGGAATTGGCGATAGGAAGATCAGAATATCAATAAAAAAACGAACAGTAGTAACTACGACTAAAAAATAAATAGAAATAATTAAAACAAGTAATGTTTTTAGTCCTAAAGAAAAGAATCCAGCTTCTTGAGTTCCTGCTCCATTATTATTAGCATCAAAAAATAAAAGAGGTGATACAATAACAATAATATTTATAATAATTGCTGCATGGCTAGAAAGGTAATTATCCGCTAAACCAATAGCAGCAGTTGCTTTATTTGTTTTAAATACAGTTCCTACAAGAGAGGTAAATAAGAAAAGAAATCCAAAAAGAGAAACAATTAGCCAACTGTCAAAAAAAGGATTGGTAGCTATGAAATCGTTGTGAATTCCCATTTTAGATAAAATGGAAGTAACAAATACCGTAGCATATGGATTTATACCCATAGGTAATAGCTGCGCCAATTGAGAAACTAAATCGCCACTATGCGCAACCGAGCCAATAAGAGAAGTGCTTTTATGTTGGGCAATTACTAAATATGGAATGCATAATGATAATAATAAAGATAATTTGGTTAGAGTTTTTTTCATAATAGCTATTTTAATAAGGAGGCTAAAAATACTTTATTTTTTTAGTAAATAGAAAATAATAAAGAGAGAAACTAATCTTTATGCTACTAAAAAAGAGAAGCATAACGTAAAGTTAACATACGACTTTATAATTTTTTATATATGTTTGTAGTAGAATTAAAAGAAAACATGAAAAATAGTTATACATATAAGCAATGCAGATGGGTGTCTAAATCACCTTCATCCTGTCGGGCTATTTATGTGTAAATGTTATATTGATATAAAAATATACAATTGCTAAGTCCGACTTTATAGTCGGACTTTTTTATTTTCTATAAACAACTAAAATCAAACAATTATGAAAAAGTTATTTACTAATTACAAAGCAACTTTTGAAGGACTTTCAAAAGAAGTGTGGTGGTTATCTTTAATTACACTCATCAATAGAGCAGGTACTATGGTAATACCATTTTTATCGTTATATCTAACACAAAGTTTAGGGTTTACCTTTTCTGATGTAGGTTTAATTATGGTCTTTTTTGGTTTAGGTTCTGTAGCTGGATCTAAATTAGGAGGATATTTAGCAGATAAAATAGGGTATTATAAGGTAATGGCGGTAAGTTTATTCTTAACTGGAGTTTTGTTTGTGTTATTACAATTCATAACTACATTAAATGCCTTTTGTGCAGCGATTTTTATATTAATGATGGTTGCCGATACCTTTCGCCCAGCAATGTTTGTTGCCTTAAGTTCGTACAGTAAACCTGAAAATAAAACAAGGTCAGTAACATTAATTCGTTTAGCAATTAACTTAGGTTTTTCGGCCGGACCAGCTATTGGTGGTTTAATTATTACTACAATGGGATATCAAGGACTTTTTTGGGTAGATGGTATTACTTGTATTTTGGCAACTGTGTTATTAATAAAAGTTCTAAACCCTAAAAAAGCTAGAGTTTTAGATGAAGTAAAAGTAGAAAATCCAGTATCTGTATATTCAGATAAACCATACTGGATATTTTTAGTAGCAATGGCATTATTTGGAATCGTGTTTTTACAGTATTTCTCTACAATTCCATTGTATTACAAAGAAGCACACCATTTATCTGAATTAGAAATAGGACTACTTTTAGGAGCTAATGGTATTATTATCGTATTTCTAGAAATGCCACTAGTAAAATGGTTAGAAGATAGCAAGCAAACTAAAGTTTCGTTAATGCTAATAGGAGGTGTTTTAGTAACTATGAGTTTTATTGTGTTAAATATGACAAGCTGGGTTGGAATTTTAATAATAGGAATGTTCTTCATGACCATAGGAGAAATGATTATGTTTCCATTCTCAAATGCTTATGCAATGGAGAGAGCCAAAAAAGGAAATCAAGGACAATATATGTCTTGGTATAGTATTTCTTTTTCTGTAGCTCATGTATTTGGTCATTTTTCTGGAATGCATTTAATAGAAAAAGTAGGATTTGATAATACATGGTACATAGTATTTGGACTTTCGTTACTAAGTGGTATATTTTTATTGGTTTTAAAAAATAAACCAGATAGTCTTAAAGTAAAACTTACTTAAATAATAGGGAGCATTAAAATTATATTTAGTGCTCCTTTTTTTATAAATAAGTATGTTATTTTTGAAAGTGATTATTAAAATAGATTATGAATATACAAGACGCGCAAAAACAGGTAGACGATTGGATTAAAAACCATGGAGTACGTTATTTTAATGAATTAACAAATATGGCTCAACTTACAGAAGAGGTTGGAGAAGTAGCTAGAATTATTGCTAGAAGATATGGAGAGCAAAGTGAGAAAGAGAGTGATAAGCAAAAAGATTTAGGAGAAGAATTGGCAGATGTTGTTTTTGTGGTTTTATGCTTAGCAAATCAAACGGGAGTAAACTTACAAGAAGCTTTTAATAAAAAGTTAGACATCAAAACAAAAAGAGATCACGACCGTCACCATAACAACAAGAAATTACAATAGATTATAATTAGATAACATTCTATAAAAGAGTGCTATCTTTTATAGAATGTTTGTATTCTGAAAAGGACAAGGAAATCTACATAACAATCATAAGTAAATCTTTATCTTTGATTACTTTTCGCTAACAAAACAAATAGAAAATGTCATTACAGCAAAATTTTTTAAAAAAGTTATTTTGGATCAATGTACTTAAAATAGGAATCCCTTTTTTAATTATCGTGACGCTATTCGCATTGTTCTTTAATAGTGCAGGAAATATTTTTTCTGGAGATTTTAAAGCTGTTTATGAAGTGCATTTTGCAGATAAAAGATGGATTCGTTTTTGGCTTCCAAAAGTTGTAATAAGTATCATTTATGGTATTTATATAACTAACAAAAAGATGAAATAAGGAGAAGTTAGAATGATTGTCCTCTTTTTTTAGAAACATAATTACTCGTTATTTAAGAACTAATTTAAGTAGTTATATAGGTAGTTAGAGTTCGTTATGTTTTTTACTTTTTATTCTTACAAATTTTGTTTAATAACTTGAAAAGTTATAATAAAAATAAAGCTATTTTAAAGGCATGGCTTATGGCGATAATCTATTAAAATACTGAATTTTTCTCATTTATTGTTGTTTTTTTCTTGATTAAATTGCGGTTTGATTTATTTTTTAACAAAAATTATGATTTTTTATTAAAGTTTGTTTAAATTTGATCAGTTAACCGCAAACCCTTAAAATAATGAGAATTAAACTACTCATAGCCACATTGATGGCTAGTACTGTTTTGTGCGCTCAAAACAGTAATTTTTGGAAAAAAACAAACACTTCAAGCGCAAAAGTAAGCACAGTCGCTTTGCAAAAAAAACTACCCGACAAAACAATTTATAGCTTAGATGTAGAATCGTTAAAACAGACCCTAAATGCAGCTCCAAAGCGAAGTATTGGAAAACAATCGAAACTCATAGTTTCTTTCCCAAATGCAGATGGAGTATTAGAAAATTTCTATGTTTTTGAAGCGCCAGTATTACACCCAGATCTAGCAGCAAAGTATCCAAATATCAAATCGTATGCTGGAGTAAGTGTAACAAATCCAGGAGACAGAATACGATTTAGTCTTTCTCCTAAAGGGTTGCAAAGTATGCGTTTAGGTGTAGATAAAGCAGCTGTTTTTATTGAGCCATATTCACAAGATTTACAAACGTATTCTGTGTATAAAAGAGCTGATAAGCCAAGTAGAGTTGGTGGAATAAATTGTACACTAGACCCTAGTAAAAAACAAGCAGATCATGATCATAATGCAGCTCATAAAAACGCAGATGATGGAATTTTAAGAACGTATCGTATCGCAATTTCAACTACTGGAGAATATACGTCATATCATGGAGGCACTAAAGCTCAAGCATTAGCAGCAATTAATGCTACAATGACCAGAGTAAATGGAATTTATGAATCTGACTTTAATGTAACAATGGTAGTTGTACCAAATACAGATACTGTTATTTATACAAATGCAAGCTCAGATCCATATACAGGAGCATTAAATTCACAATTACAATCTACATTAACAAGTAATATTGGTGAGGCAAATTACGATGTAGGTCACTTATTTCATAGAGCAAGTAACAACGGAAATGCAGGGTGTATTGGTTGTGTTTGTACAAATGGAAGTAAAGGAAGTGGATTTAGTTCTACTACAATACCAGAAGGAGAGGTATTTGACGTAGATTATGTATCACACGAAATTGGACACCAGTTTGGAGGTAATCATACTTGGACTTTCGGAGGAAATGAAGGAAGAGATGTGCAAATGGAGCCAGGAAGTGGTTCAACAATTATGGGATATGCTGGGATTACAGGATCTACAGATGTACAACCTAATAGTGATCCTTATTTCCATGCGATTACAATCCAACAGATTACTAATTATATTAAAACTACTTCATGTCAAACAAATACGGCAACAGGAAATAATGTGCCAGTAGCAAACGCAGGAAGTGATTATACTATTCCAAAAGGAACAGCATTCGTGTTAACGGGTTCAGCTACAGATGCAGATGCTTCTGACGTGTTGTCATACTGTTGGGAACAAATTGATGAAGATAATGCTGTTACTAAAATACCAAGTGTAACTGCAACTTCTGGAGTAGCATTTAGATCGTATCCGCCAACAGCAAGTACTTCAAGATACTTCCCTAGATTAGAAACTGTAAAAACAGGAGCTACTTCTTGGCAATGGGAAGCTGTACCGAATGTAGCTAGAAACTTAAATTTCAGATTAACGGTAAGAGATAATAGAGTTGGTGGAGGTACTAACGATAGCGACGATGTTAGAGTAACAGTAAACGGGACAGCTGGTCCTTTCGTAGTTACATCTCCTAATACAAGTGTAAGCTTATCAAGTGGAGCTGCAGAAACAGTAACATGGAATGTTGCAGGGACTACAGGAAATGGAGTGAATGCAGCTACAGTAGATATTTTAATGTCTACAGATGGTGGAGATACATATCCAATTACATTAGCAAGTAATGTAGCTAATGATGGTTCTCATACAATTACTGTACCTAATGAAGTAGGAAATCAAAATAGAATTATGGTAAAAGGAAATAACCATATTTTCTTCGATATTTCTAATACAAACTTTACAATTACAAATCCAGTACCGTGTACAGCTACTGTACCAACAGGAGTTGCTGTATCTGGAGTTTCTAGTTCAGGAGCAACAGTATCTTGGAATTCAGTTGCAGGAGCAACGTACGATGTTCGTTACCGTCAAGCAGGTACAACTAGCTGGACAGTAAATGCAGTATCAGGTACATCGACAACATTATCAGGGTTAAATGCATCTACAAATTATGAAGTACAAGTACGTAGTAAGTGTACGAGTAGTAATTCTGCTTATAGTTCAACAGTAACATTTACAACATCAGCAATAGGTAGTTCATGTGAATCATTACCATATAGCGAAAGTTTCGAAACTAATGATGGATGGACTCAAGCATCTGGAGATGATGGAGATTGGGTAAGAGATAGTGGTGGAACACCTTCCTCTACTACTGGACCAAGTTCTGGGGCAGATGGAAGTTTTTATATGTTTTTAGAGGCTTCAACAAATAATAGCCCAGGACAAATAGGGCCAAACGCAACTGCTATTTTAGAAAGTCCTTGTTTCGATCTTTCAGGAGAAACATCAGCTACTTTTACATTCAGCAATCATATGTACGGAACTAATATTGGATCATTAGCATTGGAAGCATCTACTAATGGAACAACATGGACTAGTATCTGGAACGATTCTGGAAACAAAGGAAACCAATGGAATGACATTTCTGTAAACTTAAATGCTTATGTTGGAGGAGCAGTAACACTTAGATTTGTTGGAACTACAGGTTCTAGTTGGAGAAGTGATATTGCTATTGATAATATAAATTTAACTGCTGGAGGTGGAACAGACCCAGGATGTTCAGCAATCAATTTTAATGATTATACAATTACATCTTTCTCAAATCAAGACTCTTCTGGTAATTTCTCTATAGGTTCAGGAGGAAATTCATTAACATTAACGAACAATACATGGAAGTATATTTCTTTGAATTATACAGTGACTTCAAATACTGTAATAGAGTTTGAATTTAGTAGTACTTCTGAAGGAGAAATTCATGGAATTGGTTTTGAAGATGATAATAGTTTAACTTCGAGTAGATACTTTAAAGTACATGGAACACAAAGCTATGGGGTAACAAACTTCGATAATTATACAAGTGGAACTACAACGTATGTAATCCCTGTAGGTGATTCATATACAGGAAATATGGATAGATTAGTATTCATTAATGATAATGATGCAGGATCTGGAAATAATTCTACATTCTCTAATGTTAGAATTTATGAAACTTCATGTTCTAGTAGTTCTAGATCTGTAGTTGAGTTTGGAACTAGATTAGATGTATTAGGAGATGAAGATGAAAACGTATTAACTTCGTTAACATTGGCACCAAACCCAATTGTAAAAGGAGAGTTCTTAAAGCTAATTTCATCGGATCAATTATCGAATACGAAGTATAGAATTATTAATACACTAGGACAAACAGTAAGAGAAGGTGTATTAGAAAGTAAACTAATTAATACAGATAAACTGAATTCAGGAATTTATATTCTGAATTTAAGTAATGAATTTACCAATACTTCTAAACGATTTATTGTCAAATAACGAAAATTAAATTATCATAAATAAAAAGGCTGTCTAAAATATTTTAGACAGCCTTTTTTGAGTAATATGTCTCGTTCTGAAATAACGCTATACCAATTAGTAATATCATGAAAGACACCAATTACAGCAAACGTACTCAGAAGGATTAGCTTTTTAATCTAATTGAATAAAATCAATTTGACTTTCTTTAACCTTTTGATTTAGTTGTTTTACATCAGTGTTAAAAAGTGTATATAATTTATTCAGTTCAATATCTATTTGTTTCGTAATTTCATTTTTAAAAGCAATAGCTTGATCAGTTGGTTTATAATCTCCAATTCTTGTTAAGGAATTTAAATGCCCTAATTTATTGTTGAGTTTAATAGGGAAATTTAAAGGATCTTGATTACTCTTACTTTTAGTTTGATACAAATTGTTTTCAATAACGGTCATTTCTTTTACTAGTTTATCTGCAAAATCTAATAAGTCTTTGTGTTTTTGTTTATCCTTAATAGATTTCTTCAAATTCGTAACCTGCGAACGAACTTTTTTTACATTTTTAAGTGCAGTATGAATCTCAGTCATTTTAGCATTAATACTATTGATAAAGTCAAACTGCTGTTGCAGATCGGCTAAAGTAGATTCCGAATTAGGTTTTTTAACAATGGTAAAAGGTTGTGTTTTTGTTTTTCCATTTACAGAAAGTTGTACTTCATAATTTCCAGGAAGTGCCATTGGTCCATTTAAAGAAGCCCACCATAAAATCATTCCTTTTACTTTTTCAGCACCAGTATACATCATGTTCCAGTAAAATACATTATCACCTTGTTTTACTTTTAAACTCCCTTCTTTTTTCTTTTTATTAGGATGATTACTAAATACGCGAATAGGTTTTTTCGTAGCATCTAAAAAGGTTAATGAAATAGTGTCTTTTTTAGTGAAGTTTTTTAAATAGAAATTTACAGGAACACCTCCATAATAATTGGTTCCATTTCGTTTAGATGTAGCACCATTTCCACCACCCATTCGATAACTATTTTTAGGTTTATAAATGAAGAAATCTTCTTTTATGGTAGTATTGTTAATTTGATGTAAAGGAGTCAAATCATCTATAATCCAAAACGAACGTCCTTGTGTAGCAGCAATCAAATTATTTTCTTTTACAGCTAAGTCTGTAATTGGAACTATAGGCAAGTTCAATTGGAACTTTTGCCAGTTTGTACCATCATCAAAAGAAACATACATGCCTTTTTCTGTTCCAGCATATAATAATCCTTTTCTTTTAGGATCAGCACGAAGTACTCGTGTAAAATCTTCCTTACCAATACCGTTAGTGATCTTCTTCCAAGATTTTCCGTAGTTTTCAGTCTTATAAATATATGGTTGGTAATCGCCAGATTTATATTTTGTTCCTACGATATAAGCACCACCTTTTGTAAATGGATCAATTTCAATAGCATTAATCATCATCCATTCTGGCATGCTTTTAGGCGTAATATTTTCCCAGTTTTTACCTCCATCTCTTGTAATGTGAACTAAACCATCATCAGATCCAGTATAAATAACTCCATCTTCGTTAGGAACTTCAGCAACAGCGAAAATAGTTCCATAATATTCTACTCCTGTATTGTCTTTTGTAATTGGACCACCAGAAGGGCCTAATGTTTTTGGATCATTTCTAGTTAAATCTGGACTAATAATTTCCCAAGATTGCCCTTCATTTGTAGTTGCGTGTAAATGATTAGAAGCAGCATATAATTTTTTAGGATTGTTTGGAGAAAATAATACAGGGAAATTCCATTGAAAACGATATTTAAAATCCTCAGCACCGTGTCCCATAGGATCGTCAGGCCAAACATTAACAGCTCGGGTTTCTCCTGTTTTATGATTTACTCTAGTTAATAAACCTCCGTAACTTCCACCATATACAATATCGTTATTTAATGGGTTTACAGCAATATGTGCACTTTCACCACCAGCAGTACTTTCCCAGTCTTTAGTGGTTATAAATCTACCATTTGTTCGATGCGGAATACGAATAGTACTATTGTCTTGTTGTGCACCATAAATTCTGTAAGGGAAGTGATTGTCTGTAGTTACTCTGTAAAATTGAGAAGTTGGTTGATTTAAATAAGTAGACCAATTTTCTCCAGCATCAAAAGAAACCTGACCACCACCATCATCACCAATAATCATACGTTGATTGTCTTCTGGAGCAATCCATAAATCATGATGATCACCATGAGGAGCGTTATAGGTTTTATATGTTTTTCCACCATCTGTTGATTTATGATAGCGCACATTTAAAACATATAAAATATCTTCATCTTCAGTATCAGCATACAAGCGAGTATAGTACCAAGCTCTCTGACGTAGTTTACGTTCTTTATTAATCAGTTTCCATGTTTTTCCTGCATCTAAAGATTTGTAAACACCACCATCTTTATTTTCTATAATTGCCCAAACAATATCAGAATTAACAGGAGATACTGTAATACCAGAAATCCCCCAAATTCCTTTAGGAAGACCATCGTTACTAGAAATATTTGTCCATGTTTCTCCTTCATCAGTACTTTTCCACAAGCCAGAACCTTCACCACCACTAGATAAACTATAAGGGGTTCTTCGTACATTCCATGTTGTGGCATATAGCACTCTAGGATTACTAGGGTCTATAATTAAATCTACAGCCCCAGCATCTTCATTACTAAATAATACTTTTTTCCAAGTTTTACCTCCGTCTATAGATTTATATACGCCTCTTTCAGAAGTAGGTTTGTATAAATCGCCTAAAACAGCAGCAAAAACAATGTTGGGATTTCTCTGGTGAATTCTAACACGTGGAATATGTCGAGAATTGGGTAATCCCATATATTTCCATGTTTTTCCAGCGTTTTCAGATTTCCATACACCTTCACCAGAAGAAACATTTCCACGAACGGTTTTTTCACCTGTTCCTACATAAATGATATTATTGTCCCATTCACTAACGGCAATAGATCCAACTGAACCTCCAAAAAAGCCATCAGAAATGTTTTGCCAAGTATTTCCTGCATCGTTCGTTTTCCAGATACCACCACCAGTTGTACCCATGTAAAATAAGTTAGATTTTTGAGGAACACCAGTTACAGCACAACTACGTCCTCCTCTAAATGGACCAATATTTCTCCAAGCAATAGCATCAAAATATTCATTAGAAAATTGGTTGTTGTTTTTTTGCCCGTAAACGTTGATATTTGCGAGTAGGAGCATACAAACTCCTAAAAAAAGTAGTTTTTTCATTTGTTTAGTTGATTAAGAAGCTAAATATAAAATTTTGTCAATGGACTTGTTGTTAAAGATTCCTAAAAATCAATTGTTTAAAAATAATATTGTAATCTCTGGTTCTAAAAGTGAATCGAATAGACTGTTAATCTTACAACAGTTATATCCAGAATTGCATATAGAAAATGTATCTAACTCCGATGATTCTGAGCATATGCAGCATGCATTAAGTAGCGATTCTGAAATTGCAGATATTGGACATGCAGGTACGGCAATGCGATTTTTAACTGCTTTTTTTGCTGCTCAAGAAGGTGTAGAGAAGATTTTACAAGGTTCGGAACGAATGCATAACAGACCAATTAAAATATTGGTAGATGCATTGAGAAGTTTAGGTGCAGATATAACATATATAGAGAAAGAAGGATACCCTCCTTTAAAAATACATGGTAAAAAATTAGAAGAAAGTAAAGTTGTTATAGATGGAAATGTAAGTAGTCAATACATTTCTGCTTTATTACTGATTGCAGCTAGTTTACCAAAAGGATTAGAAGTAGAATTAAAAGGAAAGATTACTTCAATTCCTTATATAAAAATGACGCTAAGTTTACTGGAACAACTAGGGATTGAAACAACATTTAATGGTGCTTTCATCAATATAAAACCTAAACATAAAATAGCTGATAAAACAGTAGTAGTTGAAGCTGACTGGAGTTCTGCTTCGTATTTTTATTCTATAGTAGCTTTAAGTGCTGTAGGAACAGAAATTACATTATCATCGTATAAAAAAGAGAGTTTACAAGGAGATAGTTGCTTAGCAACTATTTACGAACATTTTGGAGTGTATACTACATTCCAAAATAATACAATTACTCTAGAGAAAAAGCAAGAAACAAACACAGTAACATTAGAGTTAAACTTAGTAGAAGCACCAGATATTGCACAAACAATTGCCGCAACGTGTTTTGGACTTGGTATTGCTTGTAATTTAGAAGGATTACATACATTAAAGATTAAGGAAACAGATCGTTTAGAAGCACTTAAAGAAGAGCTAACAAAATTAGGAGCTATTATTTCTGTAACTAATGAAAGTTTACATTTAGAAACTTCAGATAAAATACATTCAGATATAAGTATAAAAACATATAACGATCATCGAATGGCAATGGCTTTTGCACCACTAGCATTGAAAACTTCTATTCGTATTTTAAACGCGGAAGTTGTAACAAAGTCGTATAAGAACTTTTGGATTGATCTTGAAAAAGTTGGAATTCACCAAGAAGAAATAAAATAAAACCAAAAAGGCTTGACAACCCCTATGTCGAAATCGTATATTTGCCGCCATTAACAAAGATTCTACAATGAAATTATCTCAATTTGACTTCGAATTACCGAAAGAATTATTAGCAGAATATCCTTCAGAGCATAGAGATGAAGCTCGTTTAATGGTATTAAATCGTAAAGAACAAACAATAGAACATAAGTTGTTTAAAGATTTAATCAATTACTTCGATGAAGGAGATGTAATGATGTTGAATAATACGAAAGTATTTCCTGCAAGAATGTATGGAAATAAAGAGAAAACAGGAGCAAGAATTGAAGTGTTCTTATTAAGAGAATTAAATGCAGAACATAGATTATGGGATGTTTTAGTAGATCCAGCTCGTAAAATTCGTATTGGAAACAAATTATTCTTTGGAGAAGATGAGAGTTTAGTTGCTGAAGTTATTGATAATACAACCTCTAGAGGTAGAACATTACGTTTCTTATTTGATGGTTCTTATGAAGAGTTTCGTAAAAAATTAATTGTTTTAGGGCAAACACCATTACCTAAATATATTAAGAGAGATGTAGAGCCAGAGGATGAAGAGCGCTACCAAACAATATATGCAAAGCACGAAGGTGCAGTTGCAGCTCCAACAGCAGGGTTACACTTTTCTAAGCACTTAATGAAGCGTTTAGAGATAAAAGGAGTAGATTTTGCAGAAATGACATTACATGTTGGTTTAGGAACTTTCAACCCAGTAGAAGTAGAAGATCTTTCGAAACATAAAATGGATTCTGAGCAAATTATCATTCCAGAAGAGGCATGTAATATTGTAAACAATGCGTTAGATCAAAAACGTAGAGTATGTGCAGTAGGAACTACAGTAATGAGAACTGTAGAATCTTCTGTGTCTGCAAGTCATCGTTTAAATGAGTTTAATGGTTGGACAAATAAATTTATTTTCCCTCCATATGACTTTAGTATTGCGAATAGCATGGTAACTAATTTCCATACGCCTAAATCTACTTTATTAATGATGGTTGCTGCTTTTGCAGGATACGATTTTGTAATGCAGGCTTATGAAGAGGCAGTAAAAGAAAAATATAAATTCTACTCGTACGGAGATGCGATGTTAATTATATAATTAAGAAAGTAGAAAGCATAAACATAAAGAAAACCTCACAAATAACTATCTGTGAGGTTTTTGCTATTTTTGATGACGATGAAACCTAAAAAGAAAGACATACGAGCTTTAACCAAAGAACAATTAAGAGATTTCTTTGTAGAGAATGGAGATAAAGCCTTTCGAGGTAATCAAGTATATGAATGGTTGTGGAGCAAAGCAGCACATTCTTTTGATGATATGACAAATATCTCAAAAGCAACTCGTGAAATGCTAGATGCAAATTTTGTGATCAATCATATTGAGGTAGATGCAATGCAGCGAAGTAATGATGGAACCATTAAAAATGCCATTAAATTACATGATGGATTAATTGTAGAATCGGTATTAATTCCTACAGAAAAAAGAACAACAGCTTGTGTGTCGAGTCAGGTGGGGTGTAGTTTAGATTGTAAGTTTTGTGCTACTGCGCGCTTAAAAAGAATGCGGAACTTAAATGCAGATGAAATTTATGATCAAGTAGTAGCAATAGATAAACAAAGTCGTTTGTACCATAATCATAAATTAACCAATATTGTATTTATGGGGATGGGAGAACCTTTAATGAACTATAATAATGTTATTAAAGCAATTGATAAGATTACATCTCCTGAAGGTTTAGGAATGTCTGCAAAAAGAATTACATTATCTACTTCTGGAGTGCCTAAAATGATTAAAAAAATGGCAGATGATGAAGTGAAATTTAATTTAGCAGTTTCTCTACATTCAGCTTTAGACGATGTAAGAACTTCTATAATGCCTTTTAATAAAACATTTCCACTAACAGATTTACGAGAAGCTTTAGAGTATTGGTACGAAAAAACAAATCGTAAAATAACATATGAATATGTGGTTTGGCAAGGAATTAATGATCGAAAAGAAGATATAGATGCGCTAGTAAAGTTCTGTAAATACGTACCGGCAAAAGTAAATTTAATAGAATACAATCCTATAGACGATGGAGAGTTTCAGCAAGCTTCTGAAAGAGCATTAAACAATTATATTTCAAATTTAGAAATGAACGATATTGTTGTAAATGTACGTCGTTCTAGAGGAAAAGATATTGATGCTGCTTGTGGTCAACTTGCTAATAAATCGTAAATGAAACTTTCCACAACTTTATTAGGACAAACCTTTCAGTCGATTGGGTGGTTAATTTTTATAATTTTCCTAGGATTATTTCTTGATAGTAGATTTTTTGCAGAGAACTACTATGAAAATGGACAGTGGTTAAATAATATTCTTGCTGTTATTCTATATTTATATCTACTGAAGAAAGGTACTCCACGTGTGCGAGAACAGCTATTTTATGCTTTGTTAATAGGTGTTATAGGAGAGTATTTCTTTTCTTTATTTTTAGGAATGTATACGTATCGCTTACATAATATTCCTCATTATGTTCCTTTTGGTCATGCTATTGTTTTCTTAGGGATTTATCTATTTTCTAGAAAACAAAAAGTAAAATCGCATAGAAAACAAATAGAGCTTTTTATAACCATTTTTATTGTTATTTATTCAGTTCTATTCCTTGTTTATAGAAATGATGTTTTCGGTTTTATTCTTACAGTTGTTGTCTTTCTTTCCTTACGAAAATACCCAAAAGAGCGATTGTTTTATTTAAGCATGTATTTTATTGTTGCGATTGTAGAAATTGTAGGGACGTCCCTTGAATGTTGGGTATGGCCAAGTATTGCTTATGGTAAATTCGAGTTTTTACCGAGCGCAAATCCACCGGCTGGAATTAGTCTGTTCTATTTTGGGTTAGATAGAGGAACACTTTCTATTTATAAAAGAAGAAATAAACAATTATGGAATAGATTTAAGAGAATACGAAAACTACAAACAGTCCCTTCTTAAGCTTGGTAATTAAATATTAGCTTTTCTTTTTTAAAATAGCTTTTTGAAAAACAGTAATTGGATAACCATATACAATAGGAATCTCTTTTGAAGTACCACCAGTTTGTGTTTTTTTATCTAGTTTTGAGAATAAAATTTCAAAAGTTAATTCGTCTTTTTTATTAAAATCTAAACGAGTACTTAAGAAATTTCCTTGTACTTCAAAGAAGCTGTATAATACATTGTCATTTGTATATGCTGGTAATGCAATTCCATTATTTTCATCTATTTCGAAAATACCCTTCTCTTTGTCTATAACAACTAAAGTATAGTTTCTAGGGCTTTCATCATAAACCAATTTATATTCATATTTATGAATAGAATCGGTTTTAAGCAAATGAAATTCCATTGGGATTTTTTGAGCTCCTTTTGAAGTAGTAATTTGTAATTCTCCTAGATAGATGCCTAAAAAATCATTGGGGAATTGTTGCGTATTATTTTGAGAAAAAATAACTCCACTAATTAGAAAGCAGAGGCTTATAAAAATGCTTTTCATCCTTTAAAGATTATAAGCGAAAATAATCAATTAAATTTCTTTACTTTTGGTCTTCCATTGTGAAATGTATGCTGTAATGAAGCCAGTTGAGCAAATAAAACTACCTATTGCAAAAGAAATGGAGCTTTTCGAGTCGAAGTTCAAAGACTCGATGTTGTCTAAAGTTCCTTTATTAAACAGAATCACTTATTATATTGTAAGAAGAAAAGGAAAACAAATGCGTCCGATGTTTGTTTTTCTAGTTGCAAAAATGGTTTCTAAAGGAAGTTTTGACGAACGAACTTATAGAGGGGCTTCTATTGTAGAATTAATTCATACAGCAACTCTTGTGCACGATGATGTAGTAGATGATAGTAATAGAAGAAGAGGTTTTTTCTCAATTAACGCTTTATGGAAAAATAAAATAGCTGTGCTAGTAGGAGATTTTCTACTTTCTAAAGGTTTATTACTTTCCATAGATAATGAAGATTTTGATTTGCTAAAATTGATTTCTATTGCTGTTAGAGAAATGAGTGAAGGAGAGTTACTACAAATAGAAAAAGCAAGAAAATTAGATATTACAGAAGATGTATATTTTGAAATTATTCGTCAGAAAACTGCTACTTTAATAGCAGCTTGTTGTGGTATTGGAGCAGCTTCTGTAAGCGCTAATAATGAAACTGTACAACAAATGCGAAAATTTGGAGAGTATATTGGAATTGCTTTTCAAATTAAAGATGATTTATTTGATTATACAGAAGATAAAATAGGAAAGCCTACAGGTATAGATATTAAGGAACAAAAGATGACACTGCCTTTAATTTATACATTGAATAATTGTTCTCCAGAAAAGAAAAAATGGCTTATCAATTCTGTAAAAAAACACAATAAAAATAAAAAAAGAGTAAAAGAAGTAATTGCATTTGTAAAAGAGAGTGGAGGCTTAGAGTATACCACTCAAAAAATGCACGATTATAAGAACAGAGCGCTTTCTATTTTAGAAGATTATCCAGATTCTGAGTATAAAAATTCGTTACTTCAAATGATTGATTACGTGGTGGAAAGAAAAATTTAACCCTTCTTTAATAAAACTTTTCGTATTTTTGCAATGTAAATGAAGTTTATCCTTAATAAAATAGTATCCTCTTTAATGGCACTATTAGTGTTGTTTTCAACGTTTTCTTTCACGGTTGAAAAGCATTTTTGTGGAGAATTTTTAGTAGCAATATCTTATTTTGGAAATGCAGACGATTGTGTAGCAGAAGTAGAAGATGGAAGTTGTGATGCTCCACAAGTTGTGAAAAAGAAAAAATGTTGTAAAGACGAAATACAACAAATAGAAGGACAAGATATACTAAAAAACGATGTTGAAAAGTTCGATTTAGAAAAACAACATTTTCTAGTTGCTTTTGTAGCTAGTTACTACAATTTATTTAACGACTTAGAAGGAGAAAAAGTACCGCATAAGTATTATAATCCTCCGAAACTAACAAAAGATATTCAATTACTTCACGAGGTATTTATCATATGATTTAAAAGCATTTTTTTAAAGAAATAGCCTTTATGTGGCTATAAAAAAATGTAAAATATAAATCATAGATACGCATGAAATTTAAAATATTATGGTGTGCATTTCTATTGGTAAATGCACAGCTCTTAGCACAAGAAACTTTTAAAGGGATGGTAATGGATAAAAACAACCCGAAAGATAACCTTGGAGTTTTTGGAGCAAACGTATATTGGCTTAACACCAATATAGGAACTACAACCAATGAAAAAGGATGGTTTGAAATACCATACAAACCAACCTACAAAAAGTTAGTAATTAGTTTTGTTGGTTATAAAACCGATACTATTGAAATTAAAAACTTAAAACCGATTCATCATTTTATAACAGAAGAAAATACATTAGATGAAATTGCAATTTCTGCAAGAAAACAAGCAACATCAAAATCGTTTTTACAAACGCAAAATGTATTTACAGTAAATAGTGAAGAACTATTAAAAGCAGCATGCTGTAATTTAGCAGAAAGCTTTGAAACGAATCCATCTATTGATGTTAATTTTTCTGATGCTTTAACAGGAACACGTCAAATTCAAATGCTTGGATTAAACAGCCCATATTTATTAATTGCTCAGGAAAATATACCAATGGTTAGAGGAGCTTCTCAGGTATACGGACTCACATTTACACCAGGTACTTGGGTAGAAAGTATACAAATAACGAAAGGAGCTGGAAGTGTAGTTAATGGTTTTGAAAGTATTTCAGGGCAGATTAACGCAGAGTTAGTAAAACCTTATAGCGATAATAAATTCTTTATAAATGGATATGGAAACCGAAATGGGCGTTTAGAACTAAATACACATTTTAATCAGAAATTAAACGAAAAATGGCAAACAGGTTTGTATGCACATGGCGATTTAAGGAGTCAAAAATTTGATAATAATGGAGATGGCTTTTTAGATGCTCCTTTGGCTGAGCAAATAAACGTGATGAACCGTTGGCAGTTTACGAATAATGAAACAGGTTGGGTTAGCTTTTTAAATTTTCGTTTTTTAAACGATCGAAAGCAAACTGGGCAACTTAATTTTAATCCAGATGTAGACAAAGGTTCTACAACAATTTGGGGTAGTGAAATTAAAACAAAACGTTTTGATTTTTCTGCAAAAGTAGGTTATGTATTTCCAGAACTACCATTTCAAAGTATGGGATTACAAATAGCATATAGTAATCATAATCAGGATTCTTATTTTGGATTACGTAATTATGATATTAAACATGAAAGTGTTTATGCGAACTATATTTTTAATTCTATTATTGGAGATACACGTCATAAGTTTAAAACTGGCTTGAGTTTTACTTATGATGATTATAAAGAGTTAGTAGAAACCACGAATTTTGATAGAGATGAGAATTCTATAGGAGCATTTTTTGAATATGCTTATGATAATACAGAAAATTTTAGCCTAACAGCTGGTTTACGTTTAGATCGTCATAATTTATTAGGAACTTTTCTTACACCAAGATTGCATCTAAGATATGTGCCTTGGGAAAAAGGAGTATTAAGAGCTTCAATAGGTAGAGGTAAAAGAAGTGCTAATATTTTTGCAGAGAACCAGCAATTATTTGCTTCATCAAGACAAATAGCAATACAAAGTACTGGAGGAAATATTTATGGTTTAGATCCTGAGATTGCCTGGAATTATGGAGTATCATTTTTACAAGGTTTTAGATTGTTTAATAGAAAAGGAGATGTAACCATAGATTACTATCAAACAAATTTCGAAAACCAAGTCGTTGTAGATTGGGAAAACCCACAAGAAATATCTTTCTATAATTTAACAGGTAGTAGTATTGCAAATAGTTTTCAAATAGAGATAAATTACGAGCCAATAAAGCGCTTTAATATTAGAACAGCATATAAGTTTTTTGATGTATCTACAGATTATATTTCAGGAAATTTAGCCAAACCATTGCAACCTAAACATCGTTATTTTGCTAATGCTTCTTTTGAAACAAAGAAAAGCGATAATGGAAGTCAATGGAAATTTGATACAACATATAATTTTATAGGAACCCAACGTCTTCCTAATACCTCTTCAAATCCAATTGCATTACAATTACCAAGTTATACTAAAGGATATAGTTTGTTAAATGCGCAAATCACTAAAGTGTTTTCAGATAAGTTTGAAGTATATATAGGAGGAGAGAATATAACGAATGTTCAACAAGAGAATCCTATTCTAGGTAGTGAAAATCCTTTTGGTGCAAACTTTGATAGTACAATTGTGTATGCACCTATTTTTGGAAGTGCTTACTATGCAGGATTCAGATTTAAAATTGATTAAAACATAATATCATGAAAAAAGTATTCACATTAATTTGTATTGTATTTGTGGCTTTTGCTACACAAGCACAAAAGAAAAAACGTAATAAAAAACTATCTTTTGAAGTAGATGGTGTTTGTATGATGTGTAAAAAACGTATTGAAAAAGCAGCTTTAAACACAAAAGGAGTAAAGTTTGCGAATTGGGATTTAAATTCACATCAGTTGATGGTAATTATAGACGAACGTAAAACAGATGAAAATAAAGTTCGTGAAAGTGTTACCAATGTAGGACACGATACCAAAGCTGTAAAAGCACCGCAAGAAAAATATGACCAACTAGATCCTTGTTGTAAATACCGAGATGAACAAGTAGTGAAAGATCATAAAAAAGGTTAAATAAAAAAAACTCCCAATTTGGGAGTTTTTTTATTTGGTTTTTAAAGTTACTTGTTTAGAAATAAGTTTTCCTGATATTGAAATGCCTTCTATATACATAGTAATGTTCTTTTGCATATTGGTTGGAATATTAAAATCTAGCTTCCCATTAGGAGCTATAGAAATATTAGGATTCCAAAAAATAGCACCATATTTTTGATAAGTAGTATCTGTATAAGAAGGATATTTTGGATTATAATATTCTTTAGCTGTAGCAAAACCAATAGGGATTTTAACTTGCATCATACTAGATTTTTTGGAATTATATTCGTTAGGAGAATATGTGAATATAAAAAAAGCATAACCAGCGGGTCCTAAAGAAAACATATCTGAACCAAAATACATACTTTTAACCTGATCTAAATACACATTCTCTAATAACCAAGGTTCTCTAGATATATCTCTGCCATTTAATTGAACTCTAGATATTCTTCTAGACGGAGGAGTTTTAGAAAGCATAAAATCTACTAGGTTTTCTCCAGAATGGACGATGATATCTTTCATGTTAATATTTCTATAACCTCCTGCTTCAATATAGTCTTTATGAATTTGATTCTTTTTTTTCTTAGCCTTTACTTCTACTTCGTTTAAAGTTTCAAAATTGTTTTTGAGAGGGGTAAAGTTAGATATATCCTTACTTATATATTTAGTGTTAGCTATTTGATTAAAATTCAGTTTATCTACTAATGTTCCAGTAGAATAAGATAAAGCAGGAGCAATTTTTGTTAGGTTTTCTTTAGTATGAATGCTAAAATCAACAACGGAGTTCTTTTTTATGAAACTATTTTTTAATGTCCACGGGTTTTCACTAGAATTAATTGTTCTAAGTAAGTTATTTTCTTGAGAGTATATGAGGATAGATTGCTTACTAGAAAGCTTTTTGTTGACTTTTCCAGTAATATCAATACCATTTTCAAAAGCATATTTGATGCTTGGAGAATTATTGAAAATATGATTCCATTTATATTTACTCCAACCTTGTGTAAGTAATAATAAGTCTAAATCTCTTTGTTGTTTTTTAGAATTCCCTTTAAAATATTCAGAAGGATTTTGAATGTTTCCTTTTACATATGGTTGTAATAAAAAAGTTGAAATTATATTGTTTTTAGGTTTATTAGCTATTGTAGTAGAAGGTAAAAAAGAAGCACTAGCATATATTTTTTCATTAGTTGGATTAGTAAAATTGATTTGCAAAGAATCATTGCCAACTTTTTTACTACTAACATTAAAACTTGTAAATAAATTATCTGAATACAAATAAATCAATCTTTCTGCTACAGGAATGTTATTTTCATCGAAAACTGTAATTATTTGTATTCCAGGTTCCAGTTGACCTTTTTGTAATACTAAAACATGATTTAGGTTTTTACTATTAAAAGTAACAGGAAAATTTTTAAAACTTCTAGTGTTATGTATTAATATGTTGTATTGTTTACCCGAAAGCATTTTCAAAGTTTGAATATTGCTGACAAGGTTTATAGCCAATTTTTCAGGAATTTTATTGTTTACAATTAAAGCAATACCTAATCGTTCTGGTTTTGGAGTTTGTGTTTTAATTTCTGAACCATTGCTTAAGATAGCATGAAAAGTATAAGATTCATTTTCTTTAAAGAATAAACGAATATTATTCATCCCAAATTTATTGGTAACAAACTGCCGTACAATTTTACCATTCTGGTTTTTAATAACTCCTTTTTCTATTTGTACACCTTTATTATTAGCGTCTTTTATAAGAATACCAATATTATTTATAGTATTTGCTATAATGTGACCTCCTTCAGGAAATAGCTTGAATTCGAAAAACTCCTTTTCAGTAGCAATAATATTGTTTTGCTGTTTTGTAGAAGCAATTTTAATACGCTGATAAAAAGCATTATCTTCTTTGTAATTTTTCATCCATCTAGTAGATGCTTTTATATAATAATTGTTATTGGTATAAGTGGAGTCTAATAAAATATTCCCATTACCCATACCATTTTGAATATGTATTAATTGTTGATCTTTCAATTTTCCAGATTCATCAAAAATTGAAACATATAAATTTGATGTTGTTGGATGGAGTTTTTGAGAATTTTGTTCCTGAACATAAGCTTTAAACCAGACTTCTTCTCCTTGCAAGAAAGTAGTCTTATTTAGATGTAGAAAGGGGACTTCTCGTGTATTTTGAAAATAGTTTATATAATTACTGTCTATTTCTTTTTTTTGAGCATTAACGCTCAAAAAAAAGATGAATAGAATACTTGATAGTATTGTTTTTTTCATAGAATATTTTTTTAAATTTCTGATAATACTTTATAAAAAGTATGCTAGTTAGCAATGATTATTTTTTTAGAAATTAGTTTTCCAGATTCAGAAATACCTTCGATATAGATATTAATATGTTTTTGCATATTGGTTGGAATATTAAAATCTAATTTTCCATTAGGAGCTATAGAGATATTTGGATTCCAGAAAATAGCACCATATTTTTGATAAGTAGCATCTGTAAAAGAAGGGTATTTAGGATTGTAATATTCTTTTGCAGTAGCAAAACCTACAGGTACAGTTACATGAGTATATTCTGCACGTTTATCTTCGTATTCACCGGGGGATACAGTGAAAACATGAATTTCTTCTCCAATTCTTCCAGGGCTTCTTCCGTAAAAGACTTCTTTTACAGTATTTAAATAGATTCCTTCTAATAGGAATAGGTTATCACTAATTTCAGCCCCATCCAGATATACTCTTACAGAAGGTCTTCCATATTTACTATCACTATTATTACTTGACTCTATAACATTATCGGCTAAAAAACCTTCATCTTCAGTAGAAATA
This sequence comes from Tenacibaculum amylolyticum, assembly GCF_964511145.1. Classification (NCBI taxonomy): domain Bacteria; kingdom Pseudomonadati; phylum Bacteroidota; class Flavobacteriia; order Flavobacteriales; family Flavobacteriaceae; genus Tenacibaculum; species Tenacibaculum amylolyticum. Next base: position 64,148 of record NZ_CAZEFZ010000033.1, on the reverse strand, counting down.
GCATTCTTAGGGCCTGATGGTGTAACCAAACCTCTAGGAAGTATTTGTAAATTCCCAGAATTATCGTAACTAACTTTATAGAGCCTAGATTTTATATAATCAATAATAGTTTCTCCAGAAGCTACAATCATATCTTCCATTCTTCTTCTCGAAAGTATTGTAGGGGCTCCATATACTTTTTCTGAATTTTCAAACTTTTTCCTCTTTTTTGCTTGTATTTCAATTTCATCTAATGCTTCAAATTCATTATCTAACGGTTTAAAGTTAGCCACTTCTAACTCTTTGTTATTAGTTTTTTTTAATTTACTTAGATTAATTTTTTCAGACATTTTATTATTAGAGTAGGCTAGCACAGGTCTTATTTTATATAAGTTGTCGTTACTTTTAAGAGCAAAGTCGAATACTGAATTCTTTTTAATAAAAGAGTTTTTAATAACCCAAGGTTGCTCTTTAGGTGGTAAAATCCTTACCATATTATTATCTCTAGAGTATAGTAAGATCGATTGTTTATTCGTTAATCCTTTATTCACTTTAGCAGTAATATCAATACCGTTTTCAAAAGGATGTATAGTACGAGGAGTGGAATTAAAAATAGTATGCCAATTATATTTACTCCAGCCTTGGGTAAGTAATAATAAATCGAGGTTTCTTTGCTGTTTTTTAGAATTTCCTTTAAAATATGCAGAAGGGTTTTGAATAGTTCCTTTTACATATGGCTTTAATAAAAATGATGAAACGATATTATAAGTAGGTTGGTAAGCAATAGTGTTATGAGGTAAAAAAGAAGCACTAGCATATATTTTTTCATTAGTAGGATTAGTTATTCCTATTTGTAAAGAATCATTTATACTTCGCTTACCTTGAATATTTAAGTTGTAGAATAAATTATCTGAATAGTTAAAGATTAGTCTTTCTGCTATAGGAGTATTTTTTTCGTTAAAAACAGTAATAATATTTATTCCAGAACCAAGCTGTGATTTTTGTAAAACTAATGCATGGTTTAAGTTGTTTTTCTTAAAAACAAAAGGATAGTTTGTAAAGTTTCTAGTATTATGAACCAGTACGTTATATTTTTTTCCTGCAATTGACTGTAAAGTTTCATGATTACTTACAAGGTTAACAACTACTTCTTTCGAACTTTTATTATTAACAATTAATGAAATACCTTGTTTTTTAGGTTTAGGTGTTGTTACTTTAATTTCAGAACCGTTAGATAAATAAGCATGAAATGTGTAACTGCTATTTTCTTTAAAAAATAAACGTACGCTATTCATACCGAATTTATTTGTAGAGAACTTTCGAATAACTTTATTGTCTTGATCTTTTATAAGACCTTCCTGTATTTTAATCCCTTTATTATTGGAGTCTTTAATTAGAATTCCTAAGCTGTTTAGAGTATTAGCGATAATATGACCACCTTCAGGAAATAATTTAAACTCAAAAAAATCTTCTTCAGGAATAGTTGTTGAAACTTCTTTATCTCTTGTAGAAGCAAGCTTAATTTTTTGGTAGAAAGCATTGTCTTCTTCAAAGTTTTTCATCCATCGCGTAGAGGCTTTTATGTAATAATTACTATTGGTAAAAGTAGAATCTAGCAAGATATTTCCATTTCCCATACCATTTTTGATATGGATTAATTGTTGATCTTTTAATTCTCCAGATTCATCAAAAATTGAAACATATAAATTTGATGTTGTTGAATGGAGTTTTTGAGAATTTTGTTCTTGAATATAAGCTTTGAACCAAATTTCTTCACCTTGTAGAAAAGTAGTTTTATTTAGTTGTAAAAAAGGGACTTCTCGTGTGTTTTGAAAGTAATTTATATAACTGTTGTTAAATCCTCTTTTTTGAGCATTAATACTTAAAAATAAAAAGAATAAAATGCTTGATAGTACTTTTTTTATCATAAAGTGTAGTTTAAATTAGTGATTAGCACTAAAACTATTGAATATTCATTTCTGCAAAAAAGAGGAATGAGTGAATGATACGTTACAATGAGTAAACGAGACTAGAAGTAATGTGATTTACCCAAAAACTTTATAATACTAAGTTTTTTATTCAGTTTTAATAACTGTTTTTTTTGAAATTAGTTTTCCAGTAGTAGAAATCCCTTCAATATACACATTAATTTTTTGTTGTGTGTGTTTTGGGATTTTAAAGGTTAATCTGGCGTAAGGATCTAGTGTAATATTAGGTCTCCAAAAAAGGCCTCCATATTTTAAATAAGTATCATCTTGAAGAGAAGGATATTTAGGATTATAATATTTTTTTTCTGTAGCAAAACCTATAGGTAATTTTACATGAGTGTATTCATCACTTTTAGTTATATATTCAGATGGGGTTAATGAAAAAATATGAATTTCCTCTCTTGATCTTTGAGGGTTATTTCCATAAAATATTTCTTTTACTGTGTTTAAATAAATTCTATCTAAAATCCAAGCCATTCCAGTAACATCATTTCTATCTAAGAATATTTTAGCATTAGAGTTCCCGTAACTTCCTTTATTAGTTCTATTAATTCCTCTTCGTTTAGATATAGATAAATCTCCTAGGTAATTATATGTTAGTTTATAACTTTTAGTGAGTAAAAAATCTATAATAGTTTCATTATCTCCTACTTTTAAATCTTGAACGTTTCCTTTTTGTAGATTACTAGCAGTTCCATATGTGATGTTGTTGTCTATTTTTTTTCTTTTATTTGCTTGTACAATTACTTCATCTAGAGTTTCAAAATCACCTTTCAGTAATGAGAAATTAGCGACCTCTAATGTTTCATTTTTAAATAAATTAAAAGAATTGAAAGTTTCATTTATTTTTCCTGTAGAAAAAGATAATGCAGGAGAAATTTTTTTAGCAAAATCTTCATTATTCAAAGAAAAGTCTATAATAGAATTTTTCTTAATAAAGCTATTTCTTATTACCCAAGGGTTTTTATTGGGAGGAATTATTTGTATTAAGTTATTTTCTTTAGAATGTATAACAATAAATTGTTTTTGTTTTATCGGTTTATTAAGTGTAGCTGTAATATTTATACCATTTTCAAAAGGATAGTTTATGGCAGGTGGGGTATTAAAAATAGTATTCCAATTGTATTTACTCCATCCTTGAGTAAGTAACAATAGATCAAGGTCTCTTTGTTGTTTTTTATAGTATGGGCCAAAATATTTAGCTGGGTTTTGTATGGAGCCTTTAATATAAGGCCTTAGTAAAAAAGAAGTGCTTATGGTATTTGAAGGATTGTATGCCTTTGTGTTGTAAGGTAAAAAAGAAGCACTAACATTAATAGTTTCTCTAGATGGGTTTGAAAAAGTAACTTTTAAAGAGTCGGTAATAGATTTTCTAACTTTTATTCTAACATTTTCAAATAAATTATCTGAATGAATGAAGGTTAATCGCTCACTTATAGGAGCATTGTTTTCATTAAATAATGTAATAATATTTAATCCAGGGGGTAAGTCTTCTTTACCTATAATAAATATATAATTCTGTTTATTACGATTCATTGTAAAAGAATAATTTCTGAAATTTCTAGTATTATGTATCATAATTCTATACGACTTTCCTGCAAATACACTTGATGTTTTTTTATTAGTGATAGCATTAATAACAAGTGGTTCATTTTTTTTGTTGACAATATGTAAAGCAATACCTTGAGGTGAAGGAGAGGTGGTGGTTGTTTTTATTTCAGAGCCATTAGATAAAGTAGCGTAAAATGTATATGTTTGATTTTCTTTAATAAAAAGACGTACACTATTCATTCCAAATTCATTTGTGGTAAATTGACGTATAATCTTATTGTTTTGATCTTTAATAACTCCCTTTTTAATTTGGAGACCTTTGTTATTAGAGTTTTTAATAAGGATCCCTATATTGTTTGTGGTGTTAGCTATAAAATGGCCTCCTTCTGGAAGTAGTTTGAATTCAAAGAAGTCTTTTTCGGATAAAATATTGGTTATATTAGTTGTTGAAGAAATGATGTTTATTTTTTGATAATAAGCATTGTCTTCTTCAAAATTTTTCATCCATCTTGTAGAGGCTTTTATATAATAATTTTTGTCTTTATAAGTAGAGTCGAGAAGAATATTACCGAGACCAAGTCCGTTTTTAATATGTATTAATTGTTGGTCTTTTAGTATACCTGATTGATCAAAAATGGACACGTAAAGATTGGATGTAGAAGTATGTAGTTTTTGAGAGTTTTGTTCTTGTATGTAGGTTTTAAACCAAATTTCTTCTCCTTGTAAAAAAGTAGTTTTATTGAGATGTAAAAAAGGAATCTCTCTAGTGTTTTCAAAATAACTTACATAACTACTATCAATTTTTTGCTGAGAAAAAAGGGTATAACAAAAAATAAGAGATACTAGGCATAATACTATTTTCTTCATTGCAATCTAAGTTTGGGTAACAAAAGGAAAATCAACAAGAATTATACCAAAAAAATAAGCCTTGAAGTTTATAAAACTCAAGACTTATTTAAAATTTTATTATCTGAAGCAAATGCTTACATCATTCCTGGCATTCCACCACCCATTGGAGGCATTCCACCAGCTGGAGCATCTTCTTTAATATCTACTAAAGCACATTCAGTAGTTAAGATCATACCAGCTACAGAAGCAGCATTTTCTAAAGCTACACGAGTTACTTTCTTAGGATCGATAATACCAGCTTCTAACATATCTACATACTGTTCAGTTTTAGCATCGTATCCAAAATTGTTTTCTCCTTCTAAAACTTTATTGATTACTACAGAACCTTCACCTCCTGCATTTTCTACAATTGTACGTAATGGAGATTCAATAGCCTTGTTTACGATTTGAATACCTGTAGTTTCATCTAAATTATCAGAAGTTAAAGTCTCTAATACTTTCTTAGCACGAACTAAAGCAACACCACCACCAGCAACAATACCTTCTTCTACAGCTGCACGAGTTGCATGTAAAGCATCATCTACACGGTCTTTCTTTTCTTTCATTTCTACTTCAGAAGCAGCACCAACATATAATACAGCAACACCACCAGCTAATTTAGCTAAACGCTCTTGTAACTTCTCACGGTCGTAGTCTGAAGTTGTAGTTTCGATTTGTGCTTTAATTTGGTTTACACGCGCTTTAATTTGCTCTTCATCACCTGCTCCATTTACAACAGTAGTATTATCTTTATCAATTGTTACTGTTTCAGCAGTTCCTAATAAATCTAACGTTGCATTTTCTAAAGAGAAACCTCTTTCCTCAGAGATTACAGTACCACCAGTTAAGATAGCAATGTCTTCTAACATTGCTTTTCTTCTATCTCCAAATCCTGGAGCTTTTACAGCAGCAATTTTTAATCCTCCTCTTAATTTATTTACTACTAAAGTCGCTAATGCTTGTCCGTCTACATCTTCAGCAATAATTAATAACGGACGACCAGATTGTGCAACTGGTTCTAAGATTGGTAAAATTTCTTGTAAGTTAGAAATCTTCTTATCAAATAATAAGATGTAAGGGTTTTCTAACTCAGCAATCATTTTATCTGCATTGGTTACGAAGTATGGAGATAAATAACCTCTGTCAAACTGCATTCCTTCAACAACATCTACATACGTATCTGTTCCTTTAGCTTCTTCAACAGTAATAACACCTTCTTTACCAACTTTTCCAAAAGCAGTAGCAATTAAATCTCCAATAACAGAATCGTTGTTTGCAGAAATAGAAGCTACTTGTTGAATTTTTTCAGAAGAATCTCCTACTTCTTTAGATTGCTTAGCTAAATCTTGAGTTAAAGAAGCTACAGCTTTATCAATTCCTCTTTTTAAATCCATAGGATTTGCACCTGCAGCTACATTCTTTAATCCTTCTTTTACAATTGCTTGTGCTAAAACAGTAGCAGTAGTAGTACCATCTCCAGCTAAATCATTTGTTTTAGAAGCTACTTCTTTTACCATTTGTGCTCCCATGTTTTCTAGAGCATCTTCTAATTCTACTTCTTTTGCTACAGAAACACCATCTTTAGTAACGTGTGGAGCACCAAAAGCTTTAGAAATAATTACATTACGACCTTTTGGTCCTAAAGTTACTTTTACAGCATTAGCTAAAGCATCTACACCACGTTTTAAACCGTCGCGTGCTTCAATATCAAATTTTATATCTTTTGCCATTTTATTTTCTTTGTTTGTGATTAATTAGTTGTTATTTAGATGATCGCTAAAATGTCAGATTCTCTCATCATCAAATAATCTTTACCTTCAAATTTAAGCTCAGTACCAGAATACTTTCCGTATAAAACAGTATCTCCTACTTGTACTGTTAAAGGTTCGTCTTTTTTACCATTTCCTACGGCAACAACAGTCCCTTTTTGTGGTTTTTCTTTCGCATTATCAGGTATAATAATTCCTGAAGCGGTAGTAGTCTCAGCTGCAGCTGGTTCTACAAGAACTCTATCTGCTAAAGGTTTGATATTTAATCCCATTTTATTTTAAAAATTTTGATTAATCTATGTTTGAATTTTCTTTGTTGAAATTGACAGAAATTATGCCATTGGTATAAAACTGACAATTTTACTTCGCGAAGATATTTATAAAAAAAGTGAAATAAAAAAAATGCCAACGTGTCATCGTTGGCATTTTTAAATATTGTATCTAAATATCCTTAGTTTACTGAATCTTTAGTAGTAGTTTCAGCAGGAGTTGTAGTAGCTGGTGCAGTAGTTTCAACACCATCTAATGCATTGTTTAACTCAGGAGCATTGTTTGTATTACCTCTATCAATAGCGAAGTTTGATAATAAAATTAAAGCAAACATAGCAATTGCTAAAGTCCACGTAGTTTTATCTAAGAAGTTATTAGTGCTTTGAACTCCTCCAATATTTTGGCCTCCTCCTCCAAAAGTAGAAGATAATCCTCCTCCTTTAGGGTTTTGTACCATTACGATTAAGATTAATGCAATCGCAACGATAATTATTAATATTAAAATTGGTAAATACATGTCTTTATTATGATTTTTGTAAAATTTTGATCTTTCTAATTTGGTCTGCAAATAAACCACTTTTTTCTGGATATTTCAAACTTAATATTTCATAAGCTTTTATCGCATTGTCATACTTTTTCTGTTCCAAGTAAATTTTAGCTAAGGTTTCTGTCATCAAAACAGGTTCTTGCTGCGTGTCTACAGGTTTTGCTTGTATAGGTTGGCTTTTATTTACTCTCGATATTTTTGGATTAATAGCAATAAAACGATCGATAATGTTTTTTTGTAATGTGTTTTCTGTTTCTGGTACAGGGATAACTTTTTTTAATGTACTAGAAGATAACTGTAACCATTGATTAAAAGAATGTGTTTCATTTTCTGTAAATGAGATAGGTTCTCCTATGTGTAACTCTTCTTTTACTTGCTCAACGATTGTTGAAGGTTTATTAGCTTTTGTTTGAGTAGTTGTATTCTCTTCCCTAGTAATGTCATTAACTTTTTCAGTGAAAGCTTTAGACGTAATATAATCAAATAAAACAGCTCTATCTGCAGTGTATGCAGCAGTAACTTTTAGTTCATTATTGTACTTAAAACTTTCCTGATCTTTTAAGGTCTTTAAGAATAATATTCTGGCTGACTGAAAATAAGGATGTTTTTTAACAATTGATTTTAATTCAACAGTATTTTCTTGTTGAATTATATTGGGATTATTAAGAAGTGTTAAAAAATTATCTTTTACCATTTTGCTACAGAAGCATTAAAAATATCTTGAGTAATTCTTCCTAAAATTTCATTAAAAGCTTCCTCTAATACACTACCACTTAATTGTTGAGCAGCTCCATAATCATAATAAAAAGAAAAAGGTTTTTCAAAATCGTCTTTTTCATTTAAATTATTAGTGAAACGTACATTAATTGTAATAGTCAATCTGTTTTGTGCTGCGGTTTGATTAGCAGTTGCACTTGTTGGTGTAATCCTATAACCAACAATCTCACCATCAAACTGTAGATCGCCACCAGCGTTTACTAAAGTTAAATTTGTTTGTCTAGTAAATAAATCCTGTAAGTCTTGTGTAAAACGTTGACTTAAACTTGGTTCTACTAAAGGTGCTTGATTCGGGAAAAAGTTTACTTGAATTGTTTTTGCATTTCCAGTATTACCTCCTGTAAAAGAATAAGCTCCGCATCCAATTAAAAAAATAAAACTTAAAGATGCAAAAAGTATGAATAAAGTTCTTTTCATTTTTTGAGTTCAATTAATGTTTTCTTCTAAATTATCATAAATCATATTGTTTGATTTTACGATAAAGTGTTCTTTCAGAAATTCCTAGTTCTTTAGCTGCTAATTTTCGTTTTCCTTTATTTCTCTCTAAAGATTTTCTTATCATTTCAATTTCCTTCTCTTGTAAAGATAAGTTTTCGTGTTCTTCTATCGTCTCAACAAAATCATAATTATTTTCAGGAGTAGGATTTTCAGGCAATTGAACAACTTCTACATTATGAGTAGTTGGCGTTATTGGTTCTTGATCGCTATAAATTCTTTGAATAAGCCCTCTATGTTCTTCTTGTACTTCTTGCACATTACCACTACGCATTAAATCTAGCGTCAATTTTTTCAAGTCGTTAATGTCATTACGCATATCAAACAATATCTTATACATAATGTCTCGTTCGCTTGAAAAATCACTTGAAGAGTCTTTTTTATCGACTACCATTGGTAAATTACCAGGGAGGTCGGGTAGATAATGCGCTAAAATTTCACTAGATATCGTACGATTTTCCTCCATAATAGAAACCTGCTCAGCAATGTTTTTTAACTGTCTAATGTTTCCAGGAAAACGATAATTTAATAACATTTGGTTGGCATTTTCGTCTAAACGAATAACAGGAATTCTGTTTTTTTGAGCAAAATCTGAAGCGAATTTTCTAAACAATAAACTAATATCATTTCCTCTTTCACGTAAAGGTGGAAGCGCAATTTCTATAGTGCTTAATCTGTAATATAAATCTTCTCTAAACTTACCTTTTCGAATGGCGTCCTGCATTTTAACATTAGTAGCAGCAACAATACGCACATTTGTTTTCTGTGTTTGAGAAGACCCTACTTTAATGAATTCACCATTTTCTAAAACACGGAGCAATCTAACTTGTGTTGTTAAGGGAAGTTCTCCAACTTCATCTAAAAAAATAGTACCTCCATCAGCTACTTCAAAATAGCCTTTTCTGGTTTGCGTTGCACCTGTAAAAGCTCCTTTTTCATGACCAAACAATTCACTATCTATAGTTCCTTCAGGTATTGCTCCGCAGTTTACAGCTATGTATTTTGCATGCTTTCTGTGAGATAGCTGATGAATAATTCTTGGAATATTCTCTTTACCAACACCGCTTTCTCCTATAGCTAAAACCGAGATGTCTGTTGGAGCTACTCTAATTGCTTTTTCGATGGCTCTATTGAGTAACATATCATTACCAATAATTCCAAATCGTTGTTTTATAGCTTGTAAATTTTCCATGTTTCTTTTTTGAAGCAAGATTTAAAGATAAAAGAATTAAGAATTCATTAGTCTTAATTCTTTGTTGTCTTTTACTAATTAATTGTTATCAGAATATCCTACAGCAGTTCCTAATAGAGTGGTAGTAGTACAATCTTCAACTTTTACGTTGACGAAATCGCCCATTTTATAATGTTCTTTAGGGAAAACTACTACAGTATTTTGTGTATTACGACCTTTCCAATGAGCATCTGATTTTTTAGAAGTTCCTTCAATTAAAACTTCTTGAATTTTACCAACATGTTCTTTAGCTCTGTATAAACTATGTTCTTGCTGGAGATTAATAATCTCTTGTAATCTGCGCTTTTTAATAGCTAAAGGAATGTCATCTTCCATTTTCTTAGCAGCAAGAGTTCCTGGCCTTTCAGAATAAGCAAACATAAAACCGAAGCTGTATTTTACTTTATCCATTAAATCAAGAGTGTCTTTATGATCTTCTTCTGTTTCTCCACAGAAACCAGCAATCATATCCTGACTTAAATTCATTTCAGGAACAATCTTATAAATATTTTCAACTAGTTCTAAATATTCTTCACGAGTATGTAGGCGATTCATCGCTTCTAACATACGGTTACTTCCACTCTGAATAGGTAAGTGGATATATTTACAAATATTTTTGTGCTTAGCCATTACATGAATTACATCTAAAGTCATGTCTTGCGGATTAGATGTAGAGAATCTGAATCGCATTTTAGGAAACTCAGTAGCACACATATCTAAAAGCTGAGCAAAATTAACCGCAGTTGCTTGTGCCATTTCAGAAGCTTTCTTAAAGTCTTTCTTTAATCCACCTCCATACCATAAATATGAATCAACATTTTGACCTAATAGAGTAATTTCTTTGAAGTTCTTATCATGCATAGATCGAATTTCTTCCATAATACTTTTAGGGTCTCTACTTCTTTCGCGACCACGTGTAAATGGAACTACACAAAAAGTACACATATTATCGCAACCTCTTGTAATCGATACAAAAGCAGAAACACCATTTGAATTTAATCTTACAGGAGAAACATCTGCATAGGTTTCCTCTTTAGATAAAATAACATTTACAGCATCTCTACCAGCTTCTACTTCCTCTACTAAATTTGGTAAATCACGATAAGCATCTGGTCCTACAACAAGGTCTACAATTTTTTCTTCTTCTAAAAATTTAGCTTTCAAACGCTCAGCCATACAACCCAAAACTCCAACTTTCATTTTTGGGTTTACTTTTTTTACGGCATTATATTTCTTTAATCGATTACGAACAGTTGTTTCAGCTTTCTCTCTAATAGAACAAGTATTAACTAATACTAAATCTGCTTCATTAATATTTCCTGTGGTATTAAAACCTTGCTCAGCAAGAATTGCAGCAACAATTTCACTGTCATTCATGTTCATTTGGCACCCATAACTTTCAATAAAAAGTTTCTTGGAGTTACCATCTTTTTGCTCAGTTAATAAAGGTTTTCCTTGTTTTTTTTCGTCTATAACTTTTTCAATCTGTTCCATGTGTCTAATCTCGTTCTAAGTAGCGAGCAAAGATACAACCAAATTCCTAATTTTATGACAAATTGTCATAAAATAAATTAACTGTTTGCATTTTAAATTAGCGTTAATTCTTTTAAAACAATTTTTAATAAAAAAAAACTATATACTTTTGCAAATTGAAATACACCCTATATAATAAGGTATAGGTTGTAAGTAATAATAAGGTATAAAATAGAGAAGAGAAGATACATGGCAAAGAATTTAGTAATTGTTGAGTCTCCTGCTAAGGCGAAGACTATTGAAAAATTTCTCGGAAAAGATTTTCAAGTAGAATCAAGTTTCGGGCATATTGCAGATTTACCGTCGAAGGAACTAGGAGTAGATGTAGAGGGCGATTTTAATCCGAAATATATAGTGTCTTCAGATAAAAAGGCGGTAGTTAAGAAGTTAAAAGACTTAGCTAAGAAAGCAGAGATTGTTTGGTTAGCTTCCGATGAGGATCGTGAAGGAGAGGCTATTGCATGGCATTTAGCAGAACAATTAAAACTGAATAAAGAAAATACAAAGAGAATTGTTTTCAACTCAATTACTAAGAGTGCAATTTTAAAAGCAATAGAAACTCCTAGAACAATTAATTATAACCTTGTAGATGCGCAGCAAGCAAGAAGGGTGTTGGATAGAATAGTAGGATACGAGCTGTCTCCTGTATTATGGAGAAAAGTAAAAGCAGGATTATCTGCGGGTCGTGTACAATCTGTTGCTGTAAGATTAATTGTAGAGAGAGAACGTGCTATTGAAGGGTTTACACCAGTAGCTTCTTATAGAGTAGATGCAGAATTTATAAATGCAAACAATAAGAAGTTTAAAGCAAAATTACCTAAGAACTTCAATACAAAAGAGGAAGCAGAAGCTTTCTTAAACTCATGTTTGTCTGCTGAGTTTTCAGTTTCAGACTTACAAACAAAACCAGCTAAAAAATCACCGGCTGCGCCTTTTACAACTTCTACATTACAGCAAGAAGCATCTCGTAAATTAGGATTCCCTGTTGCTAAGACCATGTTAATGGCGCAAAGGTTATATGAAGCTGGATTAATAACTTATATGAGAACAGATAGTGTAAATCTATCTTCAGAAGCTGTAAGTGCAGCAGCACAAGAAATTGAAAACTCATATGGGAAAGAATATAGTAAACCTCGTAACTTTTCTACAAAATCAAAAGGAGCGCAAGAAGCGCATGAGGCTATTAGACCTACGAATATGGAGCGCCATACGGTGTCTGTAGATTATGATCAAGACCGATTATATAGTTTAATATGGAAACGTACTATTGCTTCTCAGATGAGCGAAGCGCAATTAGAACGTACTAATGTAAGAATAGCGAATAATAAGAATGATAAAGAGTTTTCTGCTAATGGTGAGGTAATTACATTTGAAGGGTTTCTAAAAGTATATTTAGAAGGAACAGATAATGAAGAAGAAGAACAAGCAGGAACACTTCCAAAAATGAAAATTGGAGAAGAGTTAAATAACCAATATATAACAACTACAGAAAGATATACAAGACCTCCAGCTAGATATACAGAAGCTTCTTTAGTAAAACACTTAGAGGAGTTAGGAATTGGTAGACCGTCTACTTATGCACCAACAATTTCAACAGTACAACGAAGAGGTTATGTAGAAAAAGGTACAGCTGAAGGAGTTGAACGCAGTTATATGCAAATATTACTAAAAGATAATAAGATTTCAGAACAAAAATTAACTGAAAAAGTAGGAGCCGATAAAGGAAAAATGATGCCTACTGATATAGGTAATATTGTAAATGATTTTCTTGTTGAAAATTTTGCAAGCATATTAGATTATGGTTTTACTGCAAAAGTAGAGACAGATTTCGATAATATAGCAGATGGTAAAGAGAATTGGACTTCTGTTATTAAAGAGTTCTATCATGATTTTCATCCTACTGTAAAAGACGTTGCGGAGAATGCAGAGAGAGCAAGTGGACAACGTTTGTTAGGTGTCGATCCTGATTCAGGTAAAAACGTATATGTAAGGTTAGGAAGATTTGGTGCAATGATTCAAATAGGAGAGGCAACAGATGAAGAGAAACCAAAGTTCGCTAGCTTACAAGGAGATCAAACAATGAGTTCGATTACTTTCGAAGAGGCAATGGATCTGTTTAAATTACCTAAAACATTAGGAGAGTATGAAGCTAAGGAGGTAGTGGTAGCAAACGGAAGATTTGGTCCTTACATTAAATTTGATGGAAAATACGTATCATTAGATAAAGATGAAAATCCTATGTCTGTCGATATGGATCGTGCTATTGAATTAATTGAAGCTAAAAGAAAAGCAGATGCTCCAATAGGAGAGTATGAAGGGTTACCAATACAAAAAGGTGTAGGTAGATTTGGCCCTTTCATTAAATGGAACTCAATTTTCATCAATGTAAATAAGAAATATGATTTTGATAATTTAACTCAGGAAGATTTAGAAGAATTAATAGAAGATAAGAAAAAGAAAGAAAGAGAGAAGTTGATTCATAACTGGGAAGATGTTGGAATTAGAGTAGAAAAAGCAAGATGGGGAAGGTTTAATGTAATCAAAGGAAAAACTAAAGTTGAACTTCCAAAAACAACAGAAATAGATAAGTTTTCTAAGGAAGAAGCAGTTAAGTTATTTGAGGCTAAAAAAACAACGAAAAAAAAACCTAGAAAGACAGCAAAGAAGAAATAAATTTATATATTGCTGCCTATTCATAATCCCCAAAATTAATGAATACCGATTTTTTATCACCAATAGATGAAAAGGTTTTTGCTCACACAATGGTACAGTCGGCTAAAACTTTAGGTAGAAATATTGAAATTCATTCTATTCAAAATGGTTTGCCAGATTTGAATGGAGCGGATATTGCTATTGTTGGTGTAAAAGAAGGTAGGAATTCTGTTAACAATAAAGGTTGTGGAGAAGATCTTTCAGCAATAAGACAAGGACTTTATGAGTTATTTCCAGGTCAATGGAATACAAAAATCGTAGACTTAGGAAATATAGAATCAGGGAATAAAGTTGAAGATACTTATTTTGCTACTTCAGAAGTTGTTGCTTCCTTAGTAAAAAAGAACATAGCTGTTGTTCTAATTGGAGGAAGTCAAGACATCACTTACGCTAATTATCGTGCCTATGATAAGTTAGAACAAACAATTAATTTAGCTGTAGTAGATAGCCGTTTTGATTTAGGAACATTAGAAGAAGAAATTAACTCTCATTCTTATCTAAGTAAGATAATTATGGAAGAGCCAAATAATCTTTTTAATTATAGTAATCTAGGTTATCAAACATATTTTAATTCTCAAGAAGAAATTAATTTGTTGCAGAACTTATATTTTGATACTTTTAGGCTCGGGGAAGTTAAAAAGCTTGAGTTGGTGGAACCAATACTTAGAGATGCAGATATTGTGAGTGTAGATATAGGTAGTGTTCGTTTAAGTGATGCACCAGGGAATAAAAATGCAGCACCTAACGGATTTTACGGAGAAGAATTATGTGCAATAGCAAGATATGCAGGAATAAGTGACAAAGTAACTTCTTTTGGTGTCTATGAATATAACGGGAGATACGATCATAACAACCAAACAGCTAATTTGATTTCACAAGCAATATGGTATTTTATAGAAGGCGTTAATTTTAGAGCCAAAGATTATCCATATTCAAGTAAAGAAAGTTATCAAAAATTCAGTGTTGTCTTAGAAGATGACGATCCCATTAATTTTTATAAAAGTAATAAAAGCGGCCGATGGTGGATGGAGATTAATTTGATATCAGATAATAAATACAAGAGACATGCGTTAATACCTTGTGCATACCAAGATTATGTGCAAGCAATAGAACAAAAAATTCCTGAAAGATGGTACAAGGCACAGCAAAAACTTACATAAAAAAAGTTATATTTGCATCCCTTGATTTGTAAATGTTGAAAAAAATAATAATTCATAATAAGAAAGTTACGAACTCTTTAATTAGTAAAGTATGAAGAAAGTAGCATTATTTGCCCTAATATTAGTTGTCATTTATAGTTGTGGATCTAGCAGCGATAGAGGAGAGCTAGTTGGTGTTAAATCTAAGAGAAAATGGTTTGCAGAAAAACCATATGGTATGGTGTATATAAAAGGAGGTTCGTTTACGATGGGTAAACAAGATGAAGATCCTTTAGGTGCAATGAATGCTCCAACACGTACTGTAACAGTACAGCCATTTTACATGGATGAAACAGAAATAACAAACAGTGAATACAAACAGTTTGTATACTGGGTAAGAGATTCTATTGTAAGAACTCAATTAGCATATCAAGCAGAATTTGCAAGTGGAGGAGAAGAAGATGGAGGTAATCCATCAGGAATCCAACAATATGCTTTTGCTTCTAAAGATACTGTAAATGAATCTCCATATGCTAAATATATGAGAGAAAATTATTACGAGATTGGAGAAGGAATTGATTCTATAAAACCATTAAATTGGGAAGAAGAAATTATTTGGGATAAAGAAGATTTTCCAGATGCTGATTATGTAGAAGTTATGGATTCTTTATACTTAAATAAAGATGAGTCGTTAAATGGAATTCCTACGTTCAATACCAAATTATTAAACTATAGATATTTCTGGTTTGATAATGAGGAAGCAGCAAGAACAGGGAAGAACAGAAAAAACTTCTTAAAAGATGAGGTGATTAATATTTATCCAGATACTACAGTATGGATTAAAGACTTCAACTACTCTTATAATGATCCAATGCACCAAGAATACTTTGCTCACAAAGCTTTCGAAGATTACCCAGTCGTAGGTGTAAATTGGTATCAAGCTAGAGCATTTTGTCACTGGAGAACACAAAACAAAAATTCATTCCAAAGATCAAAAAAGAATTTAGGATTAGTTCCATCTTTTAGATTACCAACAGAAGCAGAATGGGAATATGCTGCTCGTGGAGGTTTAGATTTTGCTAAATACCCATGGGGAGGTCCAAGTACTACAAGTGATAGAGGATGTTTCTTAGCAAACTTTAAACCAGTACGTGGAGACTATGCTGCAGATGGAGCTTTATATACTGTAGAGGCAGTTTCGTATAACCCAAATGGTTTTGGATTATATAATATGGCAGGTAATGTTTCTGAATGGACACATACAGCTTACAACCAAATGTCTTATTACATGGGGTCTACAATGAACCCAAATGTAGAAAATATAGAAAATACACGTAAAATTATACGTGGAGGTTCTTGGAAAGACGTTGCTTATTTCTTAGAGGTAGGTTCTCGTGATTGGGAATATGCAGACACTTCAAGAAGTTATATCGGATTTAGAACAGTTCAAGATTACTTAGGAACTAAAAAACAATAAGTATAGTAAACAATTAATAAACATAATAAATATCCCTAATTAAAAAATCAAAAATTATGGCACAATCAAAATCAACTAAGAGATTATTTAACATGGCTTATGGTTTAGGAGCAGCAGTTGTTATCCTTGGAGCGTTATTTAAGATTATGCACTTTAAAATCGGACCTTTAACAGGAGGAGTGATGTTAACAATAGGAATGGCGGTAGAGGCAATTGTATTCGCATTATCTGCTTTCGAACCAGTTGAAGACGAGTTAGATTGGACAAAGGTTTATCCTGAATTAGCTGGTGGTGCAGCTACAGGTAAAGGTAAAAAAGAAGGTACCCCTGAAGAAGCTCAATCGTTATTATCTCAAAAGTTAGATAATATCTTAAAAGAAGCAAAATTAGATGCACAATTAGTATCAAGATTAGGAGACAGCATTAAAGGTTTCCAAGGAGCGGTAGAGCCATTAGCATCTGCTTCTCAATCTATTTCAGCTACTAACAATTATAATGAGCAAATGTCTAAAGCAGCTTCTCAAATGGCTTCTTTAAATAGCTTATATCAAACACAAGTTGAAAATGCATCTAAGCAAGCTGAATTAAATTCTACAATGGTAGAGAATTCACAACGTTTACAAGAGCAAATGCAATCATTAGCAACAAATTTATCTTCGTTAAACGGAGTATATGGAGGAATGCTTTCTGCAATGAGCAGTAAATAATTAGTCAAAATTTAAGTATTAACGTAAAAAACAACTAACTAGTTAAATTATGGCAGGCGGAAAACAATCTCCAAGGCAGAAGATGATTAACCTTATGTACCTTATCTTCATTGCAATGTTAGCAATGAATATGAGTAAAGAGGTATTATCAGCTTTTGGTTTGATGAACGAAAAATTGACTGATGCTAACACAAGAGCAGCTCAGCAAAATGAAAAGGCGTACGAGAGTTTATCTTTAAAGGCACAAGAGCAAGCATTACAATATGGTAAAGCAAAAGAAAAGACAGACTCTTTAAAGGCTGAAGCTAACGATCTTTATAACTACATCGACAATCTTAAAGCAAAGATGACTGCTGATGTAAAGAATAAAAAAGATTACGAAACAATGGATAAGTCTAAGTTCTTAGATGAATATTTTTTCGTAAGTGGTACAATAACTTCTAAAGGAAAAGAGTTTGTATCTAAGTTAGATGAATTCAGAAAGACAGCTTTAAATGTATTAGGAGAAACTGAATTAGCTGGAGTTATAAACTCTCGCTTCAGTACAGATCCAGTTAAAAATAAAGATGGAGCACAGTTAAATTGGTTAAACTACAATTACGAAGGATTCCCTTTAATTGCTTCTTTAACAAAGTTAACACAAATCCAAGCAGATATTAAAGCTACTGAATCTGATGCATTATCTACTTTATTAAAAGGTGAATTAGAAAGTGCAGTATCATTAACGAACTATGATGCAATGGTAGTTTTTGACAAGAATGCATATTACCCAGGTGAAAAATTATCAGGTAAGATTGTATTAGGAAAAAACGATCCTAATTTAACAGCTGAAAAAGTTGTAATTAATGGTAAAGAATGGCCAGAAGACAAAATTAAAGCAGGTCAGGTAATCTTAGATGGTCCAGCAGGAGCTGTAGGGGATAGAGAAATTAAAGGAGAATTCTTCTTTAAAGAAAATGATTCTACAATTACAATTCCAATTAAAGGAGGATATTCTGTAATTCCAAGACCAAACGAAGCAGTTATTTCTGCTGATAAGATGAACGCTGTATATAGAGGTTTATCTAACCCAATGACAATTTCTATGCCTGGAGTTCCTTCAAATAAAGTAGCAGCTTCTGCTCCTGGATTGAGAAGAGTAAAAGGTGATAGTTATATGATGAGACCTGGAAAAGGAAACGAAGTAACAATTCGTGTAACAGGTACATTACCAGACGGTAAAAAAGTAAGTTCAAATAAGAAATTTAGAATCAAAGAAATTCCACCAGCAGTTGGAATGATTAGAGGACAATTTGGTACAGTATCTTTACCAAAAACTAGTGCAGGAAAAATTACAGTTGCTGCAGGTTTACCAGATTTCTTATTCGATTTAAAATTAACTGTAACAAGCTTTAAAGTTAAAGTACCAGGACAGGTAGCAGTTCCTGTAACAGGTACAAGAATGAATGCCAGAGCTAAAAAAGCAATCGCGAAGGCAAGAAGAAACGATCAAATTACAATTTTTGACATTAAAGCAAATACTTCTGGATATAAGTTAAAGAAAGTATTACCAGTAGTAATTAAAGTTTCAAACTAATAAAATTAAATTAATAGAGTATGAATTGGAAGCGTTTTTATATGGTTATTATGGCTGTGGCTACAACATCTGTAGCAACTGCACAAGCAAATCTATTAAATGCGACAAAAGTAGAGGAGATTGGTGTTAAGACTCAAGCAGAGATAGATTCAGATGCAGATAAACCTTTACCTTATGGTTACATTAGCGATAGAGATGTACTTTGGTCTAAGGTAGTGTGGGAGTATGTAGACTTAAACCAAAAAATCAACTTACCATACTATTATCCAATTGATACAACGAATACATCTAACAACAGACGTTCATTGTACACAACCTTATTAAAAGGTATCAAGTCAGGTAGAATTAAAGAAGTATATCAAGATTCTTATTTTACGACTAAAATCGGACCTAAGGAAATTGATGAAATGACTGTAAGTGTACGTGAAATTGATGGAGGTGAAGAGCAAGGAGGATATACAGATACCTATATGATTACTCCAGACTTAATTAAGGGATACTTAATCAAAGGGATTTGGTATTTCGATAAGCGTCAAGGTGAATTAAAGTATCGTATGTTAGCAATTGCTCCAATGGGACCAGATGTACAGGTTATTGGAGTTGATGAAATAGACGATAAAGATAGTGTATATGAGTTATTTTGGGTATTCTTCCCAGATGCTAGAGAGGTATTACACGAGTCTAAAGTATTCAACCCAAAGAATTCTGCACACCCAATTTCGTATGACAACCTTTTAAATGCACGTCGTTTTAATTCTACTATTGTAAAAGAAGAAAACTTATATGGTGATAGAAAGATCTCAGACTATATTAGAGGTAATTCGTTATTCCAATTATTAGAAGCAGATAGAATTAAGGAAGGTATCCGTAATAGAGAAATGGATATGTGGAATTACTAAAATTCTGTAAGAAATAAATATAAAAGCGCTCTGGTTACAGAGCGCTTTTTTTATGGATTATGATTACTTTTGAAACATGAAACTTGATTATATAGTTGTAGGGTTAGGACTCGCAGGACTTGCTTTTGTTGAAGAATTAGAAAAACATGGGAAAAGCTATGTAGTTTTTGAAAATAATTCCCAAAACTCCTCAAGTGTAGCTGGAGGAACATACAATCCTGTTATTTTAAAAAGGTTTACACCTGTTTGGAATGGACACGAGCAGTTAGAATATGCACTCCCTTTTTATGAAAAGATATCCGATAAGTTTAATAAAAACTTTGATACTAAATTTATAACTAAAAAAGTATTCAACTCCATAGGAGATGAAAACAATTGGTTTACCGCATTGGACAAACCGATGCTATCCAATTATATGAAACCCGAAATAATCAAAGAAAAGATACAAGGAGTTATCGGAAACTTTGGTTTTGGAGAATTATCAGGAACTGGAAGAATAGATACTACAGATTTAATAAAAACTTACAGAACTTCTTTATTAGAAAACAACAAACTAATTAATGAAAGTTTTGAGTATAATCAATTAGAAATAGGAGAAAATAACCTTCGCTATAATGAAGTTGAAGCGCAAAGAATCGTTTTTTGTGAAGGATTTGGACTAAAACAAAATCCATATTTTAATTACCTTCCTCTTAATGGAACTAAAGGTGAAACGATGACAATTCATGCACCAGACTTACAAATTGATTTCTTACTCAAGTCAGCCGTATTTGTTTTACCTCTTGGAAATGATACCTACAAAGTAGGAGCAACGTTTAATTGGACAGATAAAACACAAGTACCAACAGAAGAAGGAAGGAAAGAGTTAGTAGAGAAGCTTGAAAAAACAATTTCTGTTCCGTTTACAATCATCGATCAAACAGCAGGGATTAGACCTACTGTAAAAGATCGCCGTCCTTTAGTAGGTATACACCCTGAATATTCAAAATTATGCATTTTAAACGGTTTAGGAACAAGAGGAGTTATGATTGCACCAACCGTAGCAAAAAACCTTTTTAATCATCTTGAAAATGGGCAAGAATTAGATGAGGAAATAAATATTCGTAGATTTCTAAAAGAACAAATAGCCTAATTATAGAATAACTAGGCTATTTGTAATATGATGTAGCTATCATTCCCCCCGGTCAGACGCTACATCTAATAGATATGTTATAGATTCCCCAATCCGACATTATCTAGTAGATATGATGCAAAATAAAAGAAAACTCTAGTTTTAATAATAGGTATTAATACCCAATATTGCTTTTAGTAAATAAATGCTTGTTTTTTTGAGTCCAAGTAAGCAAAGCTCCAGTTTTTGGAGGTAAATCTAGTTTAAGTATAATTTTACTCCTGTGTTTTTCAATAGTTCTTGGAGAAAGAAATAATAATCTACCAATTTCTTTATTTGTTTTATGTTCAGATATTAACAGAAGTATCCGTCTTTCTGCTAAGGAAAATTGATTTAAAATGGTAGAATTATCTTCTGAAAAATTTAAAGCCTCTTTTATTTTAGGGCTAAAAAAGGGTTGATCTTTTATTACAGATTTAATGCAGTTTTCAATTTCCTCAATGGCAAACTCTTTTAATAAATAACCATAAATATTAAGCTTTTTGGCCTGTAGATATAACTCAACTTCTTTATGGAGTGTAATTAATATGATTTTTGTTGCTATTTTTTTTCTTTGACATTGTTTAGCAATTTCTATACCTGTTAATTTAGGCATATCTATATCTAAAATAGCAACAGAAGGTTCATGCTTAATAATAAAATTAAGAGCAGTTTTTCCGTCATTAGCAGTACCAACTATATTATAACCTTTTTCACTTAGGAAATTCTCTAATCCTTTAACAAGTAATGGATGATCATCCGCTATATAAATGCTAAGCTTCATTAACTGGAATATTTATTTTAACGATAGTGCCTTGTCTCTTAAATGAAGATATATGTATACTTCCATTAATTAATTTAACTCTAGTCTTTAAGTTTTTTAAACCAAGGTTTTTTATGTTCTTATATTTTTCTTGATAATTGAATCCAATACCATTATCCATAATACTTAATAGAATTGATTTTTTTCTATAAGAAATATCAACTTTTGAAGACTCAGCTTTAGAGTGCTTTATAATATTGTTTAAGCACTCT
Source organism: Tenacibaculum amylolyticum (assembly GCF_964511145.1). NCBI lineage: Bacteria > Pseudomonadati > Bacteroidota > Flavobacteriia > Flavobacteriales > Flavobacteriaceae > Tenacibaculum > Tenacibaculum amylolyticum. Next base: position 42,425 of record NZ_CAZEFZ010000033.1, on the reverse strand, counting down.
TGTATGATTCGATATAAGTTTACTTCTTGATCAGAATTTAATAAATTATCGATGTTTCTTATATCTCCAAATAATAAAATATCTGAAGAAGAATTATTTAAATTGTCAATTAAGTTTTTTATCGATTTAGTAATTCCGATTTGTTGTATTTGAACAGGTTGTAAATTTTTTGATATGACACGTATTTCATCAATAGCTTCGTCTATTAAATTATTTTTACTACTGTTATTTCGTATGCCATAATTTTTAGCAAGTAATAATTTATGACCTAAACTATCGTGTATATCCTTTGCAATCCTTTTTCGTTCTGCATCTATTGTAGATAATAGATTTTGTGAATATTTACTGTGTAATTCTTGACTTCTTTTTAAGAAAAATCTACTTAATAATAGATATGTTAAAACTATTATAGAAATAGCTGATATAATAATTAGTATTAATAAAAGGCGCTTGTTTTTCTGATCTTTAATTAAAAGGTTAATGTTTGTTTTTTGCTCTAAAATTTTTTGCTCTTTAACACTAGCCTCATGCAATGATTGATAGTAATAAAGAATATTCAATTTTTTGATATTAAAAATAGAATCTTTTAAAGCTGTATAACTTTTGTGGAATTCATGAGCTTTAGAAAAGTTATTTTTAGCCTCATAAATTTTATACAAGCGTTCTTTAACATCTATAACTAGTTGAGTATGATTTTGATTTTCAGCTTTTTTTAAAGTTTGTTTAGCTACTAATAAGGCTTCATCAAGTTTGTTAGTCTTATATAAAAAAAAACTTTTTAAATATAAGAAGTAAAGATATTGGAAACTCTCCGTTCCTTTTACTGACTTTTTTGCTAGTTTATAATAAACAGTTGCTTGCTCAATATTATCTTGTTCTAAGTAAAATTGACAAATTTTAGCATAAATTACAGGGATATTATTAATTACAGCTTTTTCTTTTTTCGCACTACTTAACGCAATTAGCAAAGCTTTTTCTTGTTCTTTATATTGTTTATTTTTTTTATAATCTAAGGCTAAGTTTATATAATCAGTGCTTAATGCATGGTTTGTTTTGGTTTTATCAGCTATTAATTCTTTACGTTCCTTAATAGTTTTTTCAATAAAATCATTCATTCCATAAATATTAATTATTTCTGATCTAGTAGAATAAACATATTCAAGGTCTTTAAGTTTAGTGTAATATGCTAAAGCTGTTTTGTAGTTATGTAAAGCTTCAAAAAAATTATTAGTATTAAAATATGCTTGCCCTCTATAAAGATGTGCATCTGCAGCTGAAATTGAATCTTTTGAAGAAAAATTATTAATAGCTTTAGTGTAATTATCGATGGCTTTAATAAAGCTTTTTCCATTAAAAAATATATCTCCTTTTTTTAAGTATACCTCACCTTTATATCTAGATTTATTAATATTATGTATTTGCTTTTCAAGTTTTTCAATAATGATAAGAGCTTTTTCACTCTGTCCTAAAGCAAAGTTTATATGGTTTGATATATCAAGTCCTGTATTAAAAGCTTTTTCGTAAGCTTTATTTTTAATAGCAATATCTATATACTTATTAGTATAGTAAAATAGAGAATCATTTGGCTTAGATTTTGAAATTTTAATTAAGTTATCTAGCTTATTTAATAAAAGAACATCTTTGTTTTGTGAAAAACTTTGAATAAAGAATAGTAATAAATAAGTGAGAAAAAATCGATAGCAAAATAGATTCATAGTAAAATATTAACCAGAAATTATTCCAGTTTTGTAAAATTAATGAAAATGATTATAAGTTGTTGCTTGATAATGAGTGGGGTAGTTCAAAAACAGTCTTTTTCCTGTAGAGAAACGAATTTGGTTACAATAGTAAATATATTGAAATATAACTAATTTCTGTTAGAGAAAATGATGAAACAACTTTAAACTTAAAGTTTTTTTTGAGGGTTATTTATATCTTTTTGATAGTTTACAAATATGTTAATCCATATAATTCTAGATAAACGAATAGTTATTGGAGACAATAATAAAGAAACTACAACAACTGCAATAAAACTGGTTAAAATATCTTGCTGTAAGAATACCTTTGAGATAATAAAAACAGCAACAAATTGTGCAACCGCTAAAGCATAGTTTACATACATGGCACCAAAAAAGAAAGAAGGTTCCATCATATATTTCAAATTACAATGAGAACAATGTTCGTGTAACTTCGTTATCTTATTAAAATTAAAAGAAGCTTTGTACTTAAAAAAATCACCTTCATTACACCTTGGACATTTATTATTGAAAATACTGTAGAGTTTACTTCCTTTACGAAACATAGAATATGCGAATTTTTGACCTTTTTTAAAGGTTCAGTTTTGTAAGTTTGTACAAATTTCCGAAAAATAAATGTTACTTAATAAGCTTCTACATAAAATATGCTTATTTAAACATTAAAATTGAAGATTACTTATGCTAAATGTACATAATTTGACAGTCTCGTTTATGGGGACTGATTTGTTCTCAGGAATTACTTTTAAACTAATTAAAGGAGATAGAGTAGGATTAATAGGTAAAAATGGAGCAGGAAAATCAACACTATTAAAAGTCTTGTCTAAAGATATAGAAAGTAGTGGAGGAACATTAGCATTTGAAAAAGATATAAAAATTGGTTTTTTAAGACAAGATATTGATTTTGTTCAAGGGCGAACAATTTTAGAAGAAGCTTATCAAGCTTTTGAAGAAATTAAAGAAATCGAAGGAAAGTTAGAAGAAATAAATCAGCAATTAGCAGAACGAACAGACTATGAAAGTGAAAGCTATAACCAATTAATTATAGATCTTAATGAATTAACAGAACGTTATGAAGTTTTAGGAGGATATAATTATCAAGGAGATACAGAAAAAGTATTACAAGGATTAGGTTTTCAAAGAGAAGATTTTGATAAGCTAACAGATACATTCTCTGGAGGGTGGAGAATGCGTATAGAATTGGCAAAACTATTACTTCAGAATAACGATATATTATTATTAGATGAGCCTACTAACCACTTAGATATAGAATCTATTATTTGGTTAGAAAACTTCTTGAAAAGCTATACAGGTGCTATTGTATTAGTGTCTCACGATAAAATGTTTTTAGATAACGTTACGAATAGAACTATAGAAATTTCTTTAGGTCAGATATACGATTATAAAAAACCATATTCACAATATTTAGAATTAAGAGCTGATATTAAGGAGAAGCAAATGCAAGCTCAAAAAAATCAGGAAAAAGAAATTAAACGAACAGAGCAATTAATAGAGAAGTTTAGAGCAAAAGCTAGTAAAGCTTCTATGGCGCAATCGTTAATTAAAAAGTTAGATAAAGTAGAGCGAATTGAAGTAGATCAAGATGAAAACGCTGTAATGAATATTCGTTTTGAAATATCTAAAGAACCAGGTAAAGTTGTAGTTGAAGCAGAAAATGTTAGTAAAAGTTATGGAGATAAGCATGTTCTAGACAATGTAAATCTAATGATAGAAAGAAATGCGAAGGTTGCTTTTGTTGGGCAAAATGGACAAGGAAAATCTACATTAGCAAAAATGGTAGTTGGTGAAATTCCTTTTGAAGGAAATTTAAAACTAGGGCATAATGTTGAAGTAGGATATTTTGCGCAAAATCAATCAGAATATCTACCGCCAGAAAAAACAGTTCTAGAAATTTTAGAAGAAGCCGCTAACGATAGCAACAGAACACGCGTAAGAGATATGTTAGGAGCTTTTCTTTTTAGTGGAGAAGCAGTAGATAAAAAAGCAAAAGTATTATCGGGAGGAGAACGAAATCGTTTGGCTTTGTGTAAATTATTAATGAGACCATTTAATGTGCTCATTATGGATGAGCCTACGAACCACTTAGATATTGCTTCTAAAAATGTTTTAAAGAAAGCATTACAAAATTTCAACGGAACATTAATTTTAGTATCGCACGACCGTGATTTTTTACAAGGTTTAGCAACAAATGTTTATGGATTTAAAGATAAAATCATAAAAAAATACTTAGGAGGAATAGATTATTTCTTAGAACAACATCAAATAGAAAGTTTAAGAGAAGCAGAAAAAAGAACAGTTGTAAAAGATGAAAAAGTAACTAGTAAAAAAGAAGCATATAAACTTTCTAAAGAACAAGAAAAGGAACTTAAAAAGCTAAAGAATAGGTCATCTAAAATTGAAAATTTAATTTCAGACTTAGAGATAGAAATTGAGAAAATAGATTTAGAATTAGCCCAGAATTATGAAGAAGTATCTTCTCAACCCGATTTCTTCGAAAATTATAAGCAGAAAAAAGCCAAGCTAGACGATTTAATGCTAGAGTGGGAAGAAGTTGAAGAAAAAATAGGAGAATTTTAAGTAGATTTATAAAAAATAATATTATGAAAAAAATTGTTATTACATTATTACTTATCAATGTGGTATTATTTACAGAAGCACAAGAAACATTTAATAAGTTTATAGAAGTAGGGATTGCTAACCATGACGAAGGAAAATATGAAGAAGCTATTAAATATTATAAAAAAGCTCTTGAAATTAAGCCAAAATCAGAGTTGGCAAATTATGAAATTTCACTTTCTTATTTTAGACTCAAAGAATATAAAAAAGTAATAGAATATAGTGATAAAATATTAAAGGAAGGAGAAAAACATAAGTTAGCGGCTTATATAAATAAAGGTTCTGCTTTAGATATGTTAGGAAAAACTAAAAAATCTATAAAAGTTTTTAAAAAAGCAATAGAAGAGCTAGGTCATCATTATTTATTAGATTTTAATCTAGCTATAGATTATCTAAAAGTACAGAAGGTAGAAGAAGCTGAAGTGTATTTAAAAAAAGCAGTAGAAATTAACCCAACGCATAGTTCAAGTCATTTTTATTTAGCTAAAATTAATAATAATAAAGGGAATAGAATTCCTACCTTATTAGCTAGTTACTTTTTTTTGTTATTAGAACCTAATACTATTAGATCTGAAGAGATTTTAACCATATTGAAATCAAATCTACAAAGTGGTGTTAAAAAGAAAGATAATGGAAAAGATGTAATAATGAATTTAAATTTAAATGTAGATTCAGAATTTAGCGCAGCAGATATGATGGTATCTATGCTAGAGGCTTCAAAAACATTAGAAAAAAACGAAGGAAAGACAGAAGCAGAAATGTTTGTTGAAAATACTGAAAGCTTATTTAAAATTTTAGGAGAATTAAATGAGGATAATAAAAGAAAAACGATTTGGTGGACTCTATATGTACCAATGCTAAATAAAATAGCTAAGAGCGAATACATTGAAACCTATTGTAAATATATTACACAACTAGAAATTAAATCACAGGTATGGTTGGAGGAAAATGAAGGAAAAGTTTCTGCATTTTTTAAATGGTTAGAAGAGGAAAACCAAGAAGAGAAAAAGTAGAAAATATGTTTAATACTTTCTTTATTACCAAAAACCAACAAATACAGTTACCAATTCTAAAAGAAAAAGAAATTGAGCTATGGATAAAACGAGAAGATCAAATTCATGAATTCGTTTCAGGAAATAAATTCAGAAAGTTAAAATACAATATCCAAGAAGCACAAAAACAACAAAAGAATACATTACTAACTTTTGGTGGAGCTTACTCTAATCATATCGTAGCTACAGCAGTTGCAGGACATTTATCGGGGTGTGAAACAATTGGAGTTATTAGAGGAGAAGAACTAGCAAATAACTTAGAAAAAGTACTTCGAGAAAATAAAACGCTACAAGTAGCTTCTGAAAATGGAATGAAATTTGAATTTGTTACCAGAGAAGAATACCGAGAAAAAGAGACTCCAATATTTGTTGAAAACTTACGTAAAAAGCATGGTGATTTTTACTTAATTCCAGAAGGAGGTACAAATGCTTTAGCAATAAAGGGTTGTCAAGAAATATTAACGAAGGAAGATGAAAAATTCGACTATATTTGCGTGGCTGTAGGAACAGGAGGTACTATTTCTGGATTGATAGAATCTGCTAAAGAACATCAAAAAGTAATTGGTTTTCCTGCATTAAAAGGAGATTTTTTATCAAAAGACATTCAAAAAATAACCAATAAACAAAATTGGGAGCTTAATACAGCGTATCATTTTGGAGGGTATGGGAAATTTTCTACAGGTTTAATTCGTTTCATAAATGAATTCAAAGAAAAGACCAATATTTTATTAGACCCAATATATACAGGAAAAATGCTTTATGGTATTGTAGATTTAGTTAAAAAAGATGGATTTAAAAAAGGATCTAAAATTTTAACGATTCATACTGGAGGATTACAAGGCATAGATGGAGCTAATAAAAGATTAAAGAAGAAAGGATTAGATTTAATAAAAGTATAAATGAAGCTGAGGATATTTTTATATAGTGTATTTGTTGTATTACTAACTAGTTGTGGATCAAAAAAACAAGTTGTAAAAAGTCAACGACAAAAAACAATTGTAGTAAAAGCGCCTAGAGAAGAAAAAGCAACTACTCCAGAAGCTATACCAGAAAAGAAAACAACAACTTCTGAAAGTGTTGTTATAAAAAACACAGAAGAATACATAGAACGATTTGCGCCAATAGCGGTTAGAGAAATGCACAAATATAAAATCCCAGCAAGTATTACTATTGCGCAAGGAATTTTAGAATCAGGAAGTGGAAGAAGCCCGTTAGCAATTAGATCGAATAATCACTTTGGTATTAAATGTCATAGAGGTTGGAAGGGGAAAAGTGTTACACATGACGATGATGAGAAAGGAGAATGTTTTAGAAAGTATAAACATCCTGAGAGATCCTATGAAGATCACTCTAAATTTTTAGTGTCAAGAAAAAGATATGCAAAATTATTTCGTTTAAGAACAACAGATTATAAAGGTTGGGCTTACGGACTTAAAAGAGCTGGTTATGCCACAGATAGAAAATATCCAGTGAAATTAATAGCCTTGATTAAGAAATACAACTTAGATAAATACGATAGATCAGCTAAGAGTACACGCAAAACAGTAAACACAGTAAATAGTGGAGATAAAACAAGTTTTTATTACAAAGTTGTAAAAGGAGATACACTTTATTCTATTGCAAGGAAATTTAATTTATCGGTTGCTAAATTGAAAAAACTAAATAAACTTAGAGGAAATACTATAAGTATAGGACAACAACTTATTTTAAAATAAGATCAAAATAAAACAATAAAAAAAAGAGTAGTTTCAGAACTACTCTTTTTTTATAACGAACTTTCTCTTCTTCAATTATGATTTCAAGTTTTATACATAGCTAATGAAATCTTTATATCGTAGTAAGTTTTTCAAATTTCTTTACTCAAATTTATACCTAACTTTTTTATGAAAAAAACTACTATGAGTAAAAAGCACATTTAAGTTAGTGAACAATCTGTTAAAATGAGTAAACAGTACTTTTTAGCTAGTTTTCGGGAAGAAACGATGAGTAAGGGATTTTTTTTATTGGTTTTTTGGTGATAAGTTTACATATCAGTAGATAAAGAAAGAAGGATGAAGTACAAATACTATGTAACAATCTTATTATTTTTAAATGCATTGGTTGGACAGTCTCAAATAAAAAATCCAAACGATTCATTTGAGTTAAAGGTTAAGGTATTAGATGAAATAAATAAAGAGTTAATTAATGATGCAGAAGTAAGTATAAATTCTACTATAGTTAATAAATCTAATGCAAATGGAATATACTTAATAAAGGCAAGAATACATGACGAACTGGTTGTACGACATCCAGATTTCAATACTGTAAGACACATTGTTTCTTCAGATGAAGATATAAAAATTTTGATAAAAGGGCTATCCAAAAAAGAAGGCGTAAGAGCAAGTTTCTTTAAAAAAAGAAAGAGAGCTAAGGCCAATTATTTATCATTAATAGATTCCGCAAAGTTTTATAAAGAAAAAGATATAGATAAAAGCTTAAGTTTTGTCGAAGATGCTTTAGAATTAAACGAATCTAAAAGTAGGAATGCGAATACGTATAAGGTTTTAGGAGATATCTATTTGTTTTGGAAACAATATGATATTGCCATTAGTAATTATACACTTTCATTACGTTTTTATGAACGAGTAGAAACCATTTTAGATTTAGCAAAAGCACAATATTTAGCAAAACAATACGACGAAAGTGAAAAGACCTATGAAAAACTAAAAACAAAAGATTTAAGTAACTATGAAAAAGTAAAAGTATTTCAAGGTTTAGCAGATGTATTCTTAGCAAAAAAGGAATTTGAAAAGGCTGAAAAAAACTATGAGAAGGGAATAGAAATAGCCGAGAAAAAATTCATGAATGAAATTATACCAGATCTAAATGCAAAAATAGCAACGGTATATGCTAGAGAAGGAAAAATAAACGAAGCAAATACAGCAATAAACAAAACATTAGAACAAGCTTCGGATTTAGAAGAACAACCATCTTTAAAAGTTCAGCAAGATGTAGCCGATTATTACAATAAAACACAGCAGTACGATAATGAGATAAAACTTAGAAAAGAGCTGTTGCAAAGTGTAGGAAGAACATCGAGAAATAATAATTTAAAAAAGACTGTAAAAAAAGACCAAAAAGATAAAAAAACAGAAGCAAAAGAAATTCCAAAAGATTCATTAACATCTCAAAAAATGAATTATAAAATAGGAAATGCTTATGTGTTAAAAGAAGAATACCCTGAAGCAATAGAATACTTGAAAAAAAGTATCAAAGAAGCAGATTTAAAAGAAGATTTTGAAGTAAAGAAACATGCAACAAGAAGATTGTCTGAAGTGTATTATACAGTAGGTGATTATGTAAAAGCGTTACAAATATATAGAGATTTTGTAGACGTTGTTGATACATTATACATTCGAAAAGAACAAGAGATTTATCAAGTAAAAAGACTCACAAAAAAAATAGCAGACAATCAAAGTCGAATAGCCATATTGGAAAAGGACAAAGCTTTGTCAGAGAGTAAATTAAATATTGCATATAAAGACAAAGAGTTAACCGTAGAAAGAAGTAAAAGACAAGAGCTTATTATTTATTCATTGTTAGGAGGACTTATTCTAATGACCTTACTAACATATTTTTCTTTACGCTCTAATCAAAAGCAAAAACTAGCAAACAATTTATTGGCATTAAAATCGATGCGTTCGCAAATGAATCCACATTTTATCTTTAACGCGCTAAATTCAGTTAACAGTTTTATTGCAGTAAATGATGAAAGAAAAGCCAATAGATATTTATCAGAGTTCTCAACATTAATGCGTGCAGTTTTAGAAAATTCAGATGAAGATTTTATTCCGTTTACAAAAGAAATAGAACTACTAGAATTATACGTAAAACTAGAGCATAATCGCTTTCAAGACAAATTTGATTATGAGATAAACATCGATAAATCGATTAGTTTAGAAGAATATAAAATACCACCAATGCTCTTACAGCCATATATAGAAAATGCAATATGGCACGGATTGCGTTACAAGAAAGAAAAAGGATATTTAGATATTTCCATAGCAAAATACGATAAAGAATCGATTAGTATAACCATTCAAGACGATGGTATCGGGAGAAAGAATTCGTTGGAAATGAAAACTAAAAATCAATTAAAACAGAAATCAAAAGGAATGAGTACGATTAAAAACAGAATAGCTATTCTAAACGATATGTATCAAGACAAAGTAGGCGTAGAAATATCAGATGTTTTTGATGATGGTACAGGTACCAGAGTAGTCGTTGTCCTAAAAAAAATAAACTAACTAACTATTGAATACTATGAAACTAAGAACAATAATTGTAGAAGATGAACAAATAAGTAGAGAAATCTTAAAAAACTATATAAAAAAATATTGCCCCAATATAGAAGTTTTAGGTGAAGCAAGTAACATTAAAGAAGCGCACGAGCTTATAAAAAAGCACGAGTTAGACTTAGTCTTTTTAGATGTAGAAATGCCTTTTGGAAATGCTTTTGACCTATTAGAAAAAATTGAAAATAAAACTTTCGAAACTATTTTTGTTACTGCATACGATCATTATGCAATAGAAGTTTTAAATAGTCAAGCAACGTATTATTTATTAAAACCAATTTCTATAGACGAGCTGATAAAAGCAGTAAACTTAGTAACAGAAATCATAGAAAAAGAAGATCAACTACAAAACACCATTTTACAACCTACCACAGCAACCATAACAGGGAAAATAACAATTCCATTGCAAGACGGTTTCGAAGTAGTAAATGTAGAAGAAATAGTGTTTTGTAAAGCAGATGATAACTATACAGAAATACATTTTTCAAATACTAAGAAAATTGTTAGTAAAACACTAAAACACTTTGAAGAAACCTTAAAAGAATACCCGTTTGCCCGTATTCATAAGTCGTATTTGGTAAATATTAATGCCATAACTAAGTATAAAAAAGGAAAAGGAGGAAGTGTAGAATTAATAAATGGAAAAGAAATTTTAGTATCTGCTTCCAAAAAAGGAAATTTGTTAGCGTATTTTAAATAAGTTAAAACTATTTTACTAACAACAAACAACAAACAACAAACAACAAACAACAAACAACAAACAACTAACAACGAATATACCTATGCCAATCATAAAACCCGTTAATAATAAACATCCAGAAATACCAGAAGACTGTTTTATAGCAGAAAATGCTACCATTGTAGGAGAAGTAACAATGGGTAAACAATGTAGTGTTTGGTTCAATGCTGTTATAAGAGGAGATGTACACTATATTAAAATTGGGAATAAAGTAAATATTCAAGACGGAGCAGTAATACATGCTACATATCAAAAATCACCTACAACAATTGGAAATAATGTATCTATTGGGCATAATGCAATTGTACATGGATGTACAATACAGGATAATGTCTTAGTAGGAATGGGAAGTATTATTATGGACGATTGCATAGTAGAAAGTAATACAATTATTGCAGCAGGAGCAGTGGTAACTAAAAATACACATGTAAAAAGCGGAAGTATTTATGCAGGAGTACCAGCAAAAAAAGTAAAAGATATTTCACCAGAATTAACTTCAGGAGAAATAGATAGAATAGCGAATAACTATGTAAAATACGCAAGCTGGTTTACAGAAGAAGAATAAGAGAAAAGATTAAAATGTCATCCTGAGTGTTCCCTGAGTTTCATCGAAAGGAATTCGAAAGTACAAAAGAAGTAATCTGTTTTCTATTAAGAGATTATTTCATCGTATTATGTTTTATTCACAATGAACAAAATACTCAAAAAAAACAAACCCCAGTTCGTTACAAAACTGGGGTTTGGCATTTTTAAAAACCAATCAATTTACTAAGTGATTATCCTCTTTGCATATCCATATCGCCATCTTCATTTCGGTTATGTCTATGCTTCTTTTTTCTCTTTTTAACTTTTCTTTTCATTTTATGAGCTTTTCTACCTGCATTTTTCTCAAATCGCTCATATTGCTTACCATTTAAAATCTCTCTCATGTTTGCTTTAAAAGCAATCTTTCTATCTAAATTAACTATTTGTCTTTCATAAAGTTCATCGGTAGTCAGCTTTTTTCGTTCCCCTTTATTAGCCTTTCTTTCTTGCATTTTTTTTGTGCGATTCGTAAAACGCTCAGCTAACAATGGTCTAATTTTTTTCTGCTGACGTTCAGATAAATCCAAACGTAAAGTCATTTTCTTTAAGGCAAGTTCCGTTTTCTGATCTACAGAAAAATCAGGACCTTTTCTTTTTTTCTGTGCAATACCACTAGTTATAAAACCTACAGTTAATATGAATAACAATATTTTCTTCATCTTTCTTTATGTTTAAAATTAATTACACATCTAAGACCATAGAAGAATAAAAAGGTTTAATAATGATCAAAAAAAAACTTAAAAATGTATCTTAGCCCTTCATCTATAAGCGTAAAGACAAAAAATAAATGAAGAAAACCCTTGCCTTTTTATTCAAATTAGTAGTAGTACTTTTCTTTTCAGTAGCCATTTTTTATTATTGGGGCTCTGGAGCAACATTAGAAGAATCTTCGTATACTACATTAACTCAAAAGGAATACGAATCAACAATTAAAAATGATTCGATATTTAGTATTGTAACATATAACATAGGTTATTTAAGTGGAATGACAAACAATAGAGCTGTTGAGAAACCAAAAGAATTGTTTGATGAAAACTTAAAAACTGTTACTACAGAATTCAAAAAGGTAAATCCAGATATTATTGCATTTCAAGAAATTGATTACGGAGCAAACCGTTCCTATGAAATAGATCAAGAAGACGAAATAGCTAAATTAGGATATAATTATATCGCAAAAGGTGTAAACTGGGATAAAAAATATGTGCCTTTTCCGTATTGGCCTCCAAGTATGCATTTTGGAAAAGTAGTTTCTGGACAATCTATTCTGAGTAAATACCCGTTAAAAGATTACGAAAGAATTGTATTAGATAGAGTAGCAGACAGCCCATTTTACAGAAATGCATTTTATTTAGATAGATTATTACAAGTAGTTAAAGTAACCATACAAGGAAAAGATGTTGTGGTAATGAATGTACACTTAGAAGCTTTTGATAAGAAAACAAGAGTACAACAAATCAAAAAAGTTTCGGCATTATTCCAAGAATATGCAAAAAACTATCCAACAATTTTATTGGGAGATTTTAATAGCGATCCTAACGATACAAATCCAGCAGTAAACGAAGTGTTAAAATTACCAAGTGTTGGAAATGCAGCCTTTTCTAAAGACAATTTAGAGCTAACATATAGCTCTAAAAATCCAACAGTAAGAATCGACTATATTTTCTATTCAAAAGCAACTATAGAAAGTGTAGGAGACCAGGTTTTAAAGGACTTTGGAGAAGCATCAGATCACTTACCAGTAGAGATGAAATTTCGATTGAAATAAGATCAAAAAACATAAAACTTTCAAAAAAAGATAAAAAAAATTTGGATATTAAATTTTTATAACTGAATATTTGCAGACGTAAAGTTCAGACACTTATCGATTTAATGTTATCAAGAAAGGTGGAGGGAATAGACCCTGTGAAACCTTAGCAACCCTTTGTTCTTACAAAGAAGGTGCTAAATTCTACCCTAAATAATTTTGGGATAGATAACAAAAAGAAGTTTTTCGTATTTCTACACGAAAAAGAAACTTCTAAATTTTCTTAATAACATTTTTCTATAAGCATCATCTAAAAAAGATGTGTTTTGACTTTTGGTTTAATTATTAATTATTTCAAAAAGAAGAAAAATGAGTACACAAAGATTCGAGACAGTAGCATTACACGCAGGGCACGATGTAACACAAACATTAGGAACAAGAGCAGTACCAATTTACCAGTCAAGCTCATATGTGTTTCACAACTCAGATCATGCTGCAAATCTATTCTCGTTAAAAGAATTAGGGTTTATTTACACACGCTTAAACAATCCAACTAATCAAATTTTACAAGACCGTTTAGCAGCTTTAGAAGGAGGTGTAGGAGCAGTTGTTTTTGCTTCAGGAACAGCAGCAATCTCAACAGGTTTGTTAACCTTGTTAAAAGCAGGAGATCATATTGTAGCTTCAAGTAGTCTATACGGAGGAACCTATAACTTGCTAAAAGTAACCTTACCAAGATTAGGCATTACAACTACATTTGTAGATGCTTCAAATCCAGAAAGTTTTAAAGAAGCAGTACAAGAAAATACCAGAGCATTTTTTGTAGAATCGTTAGGAAACCCAAAACTAGATGTATTAGACTTAGAGGGAATTTCAGCAGTCGCAAAAGAAGCAAAAGTACCTTTTATCGTAGATAATACAGTAGCTACTCCATCTTTATTAAACCCAATAAAGCATGGAGCCAATATTGTAATTCACTCACTAACGAAGTACATCGGAGGACAAGGAAACTCATTAGGAGGTGTAATTATAGACGGAGGAAATTTTGATTGGGATAATGGTAAATTCCCAGAATTTACAGAGCCATCAGCTGGTTATCACGGATTAAAATATTACGAAACGTTAGGTGAGTTATCGTTCACATTCAAATTAATTTTAGAAGGCTTAAGAGATTTTGGAGGAGCTTTAAGTCCAACCAATGCATTCCAAATTATTCAAGGATTAGAAACACTAGGCGTACGAATTAAACAACATAGCGAAAATGCGTTGGCATTAGCCCAATGGTTAGAACAACAAGAAGAAGTTTCTTGGGTAAATTATCCAGGATTGGAGAGCAGTCCGTATAAAAATTTAGCTGATAAATATTTGCCAAACGGACAAAGTGGAATTGTAACCTTTGGTGTAAAAGGTGGGTATGAAAGTGCTAAAACGGTAGCAGATACTACAGAGTTATTTTCTTTGCTGGCTAACATTGGAGATACAAAATCACTAATTATTCACCCAGCAAGTACTACACACCAACAGTTAACAGATGAAGAACAAGAAGCTTCAGGAGTTACAAAAGATCTAATTCGTTTGTCTGTAGGAATTGAAAATATAGAAGACTTAAAGCAAGATTTAACAGCAGCATTTTCAAAAATTTCTAAAGAAGTTTTAGTCGCATCATCATAATGTAAAATTGAATGTCATTCTGTACTTGATATGGAATCTCGTCATGTTATAGAACTCAAAATTAATATAGAAGTTTTAGTATAAAAGTGAAGCAGCAATTAGCACATATAAATATTCTTAGTTACGTTACTGAAAGCGGAGCCCAATTTTCAAATATTCAGTTAAGTTATCAACTTTTTGGAAGGAAATTGGGAACTGCACCAGTAATTCTAGTAAACCACGCGCTTACAGGAAATAGTAATGTTTCAGGAGCAGATGGCTGGTGGAAAGATATTGTAGGAAAAAGTAAAGTTATAGATACAGAACAATTTACCATTTTATCTTTCAATATACCAGGAAATGGTTACGATGATTTTTTAATAGATGATTACAAAAACTTTGTAGCAAAAGATATAGCGAAAATCTTTTTAGAAGGATTACAAAAACTTAATGTTCAACAATTATATGCACTTATTGGAGGATCATTAGGAGGAGGAATAGCATGGGAAATGGCAGTATTGAAACCGAACATTACAAAACATTTTATTCCTATTGCAACCGACTGGAAGTCTACAGATTGGTTAATAGCTAATTGTCAAATTCAAGAATTGTTTCTAACAAATTCTAATAATCCAGTTCACGATGCACGCATGCATGCAATGTTGTGTTACAGAACACCAGAATCATTTAAACAACGATTTCATAGAAGTAAAAACGAAGAACAAGAACTGTTTAATGTAGAAAGTTGGTTGTTGCATCATGGTAAAAAATTACAAGAACGTTATCAGTTGGCTTCTTATAAGTTGATGAACCAACTACTCAAAACAATAGATGTAACGACAGGTACAGAAAACGAAGAAATACTAAAAAATATTAGAGCGAATATTCACATTATAGGAGTAGACTCAGATTTGTTTTTCACAGCAGAAGAGAATAGAGATACCTATAGAAAGTTAGCGCAAACACAAGCAAATGTTACTTATAACGAAATTAATTCGGTACATGGGCATGATGCTTTTTTAATAGAATACGAACAATTAGAAAAAATATTTGAACCAATTTTTAATAAAGAAGTAAAGAGAAAAAAGATGAAAGTTTTAAAATTTGGAGGGAAATCCTTATCCAATGAAGGAATAGGAGATGTCATAAGAATAATAGAAGATAAAGTAAATCAAGGAGAACAAATTACAGTAGTAGTTTCTGCTAGAGGAAATGCAACAGATGAGTTAGCATCTATTTTGTCAAAAGCTGCTAATAATGAAGTGTATCAAGAACAATTAGAAGTGTTTAAATACCAGCAGCGCAAACTAACGCCATTAATAGATTTTAGTAATGAATTTCAAAAGCTAGAAAAGTTATTTGAAGGAGTTCATTTATTAGAAGATTATAGCGATAAAGTAAAAGATGAAGTATTAGCACAAGGAGAGTTAATTTCCATTAAAACGGTTACAGAATTATTACAACAAAAAGGAATTAATGCACACGCTACAGATGCAAGAGATTTATTAAAAACGGATGAAAATTTTGGAAATGCGCAACCTATAGATGCTGTATCTAAGCAAAATGTGGTAACACATTATAAAAAATACAATGGAACTACGGTAAATATTGTTTCAGGTTTTATTGCTTCTAATCTAAAAAATGAAACAACAACTTTAGGAAGAAATGGAAGTAATTATACAGCGGCTTTATTGGCAAACTATTTAGATGCAGAAGAATTACAGAATTATACACATGTAGATGGTATTTTTTCAGCCAATCCAGATTTAGTTTCAGATGCTAAAAAGATTGAAGAGTTGTCTTTTTCAGAAGCAAACGAATTGGCAAATTTTGGAGCGAATATTTTGCATGCAAAAACGATTATTCCTCTAATAGAGAAAAACATCAATCTTCGTATTTTAAATACATTCAATCCAGAAGACAACGGAACTTTAATAACCTCAAAAACTACGGCTAAAGGAATACGATCTATTTCTGTATTAGAAAACGTAGCGTTAATCAACTTTGAAGGAAGAGGTTTATTAGGGAAAGTAGGAGTAGATGCTAGAATTTTTAAATCTCTAGGAAATAGAGGCGTAAGTGTAAGTATTATTTCACAAGGATCTTCTGAAAGAGGTATTGGTTTAGTAGTAGAAAAAGAGAAAGCACTACAAGCGGTAGAAGCATTAAAACAAGAGTTTGAATATGATTTAATTACAAAAGATGTCAATCAAATTACAATTGTAGACGATGTTGCTGTGATTTCAATTATAGGCCAAGATTTAAGTGAATTCCATTTACCATACAATGCGTTAATCCAGAATCAAATAGTGCCTTTGTTGTTTAACAACACAATTACAGGTAAGAATGTAAGTTTGGTAGTTAAAAAAGAAGAACTACATAAAGCTGTGAATGTAATTCACGGACAAATATTTGGAATTGCTAAGAAGATTAACATTGCAGTGTTTGGTAAAGGATTAGTTGGAGGAACATTAATTAATCAAATCATTCAAAATACGTCAAATATCTTAGAGAAACGAAAAATCTTATTAAACGTTTTTGCTGTTGCTGATTCTAAGAAAGTACTATTAAACAAAGAAGGAATTCAAAATAATTGGAAAGAAAAGCTTTCAGAAAGTGAAATAGAAAGCTCTTTAGAAGCAATTATATCGTATGCAAAAGAACATCATTTAGAAAATTTAATAGCAGTAGATAACACGGCTAATGGAGAATTTATTCAAAGTTATATTCCATTAGTAGAAGCTGGATTTGATTTAGTGTCTTCTAATAAAATAGCAAACACCGTAAAGCATTCTTTTTATAAAGATTTAAGAATAGTTTTAGAAGAAAACAAAAAAACATACCTCTACGAAACCAATGTAGGAGCAGGGTTACCTTTAATAGACACGATTAAATTATTACACGATTCTGGAGAAAATATTACAAGAATTCGAGGAGTGTTTTCTGGCTCGTTGAGTTTTATTTTCAATAAATACTCAGCAAAAGAAGTTGCATTTTCAGAAGTATTAAAAGAAGCTATTGAAAATGGATATACAGAACCAGATCCTAGAGAAGATTTATGTGGAAATGATGTAGGGAGAAAACTGTTGATTCTGGCGCGTGAATTAGATTTAGAAAATGAATTTGAAGACGTTCATATTGAGAATTTAATTCCAGAAGCATTAAGAGAAGGAACCGTAGAAGATTTCCTTGCTGACATCGAAAAGTTAAACCCGTACTATCAAAAGATAAAGAAGAGTCAAGAGGAAGATCATGTATTAAGATATATAGGAGATTTACACGGAGACTTACAACAAGCTAAAGGAGAGTTAGACGTAAAATTAGTTTCTGTACCTAAGAATACACCTTTAGGAAGTTTAAAAGGATCCGATGCAATTTTTGAAATATATACAGAATCCTATGGAGATCAACCATTGGTAATTCAAGGAGCAGGAGCTGGCGCAGAAGTAACAGCCAGAGGAGTCTTCGGAGATATTTTAAGATTAGCTAAGAAGTAATGAGTTAAGAGAAAAGATGAATAAAAAAATATTGAATCAAAATGACCTCTGAATAAAAATTTTAAAAATCAAGGAAGCAGCATTGGCTGAAAGATAAAAAGCTGTTTGAGCGGTAGCGAGTTCTTTTTATCAGTGGATGATTCCGTAGCATTTTCTCAAGTTTTTATTCGAAGTCTTGATTTTTGTTTCTTTTCATCAAGGAAAAGAAAGAGGAATTAGTTGTTTGTTTTATTCTAATAAGAATCTTAAAAACAGAAGAGCATAAAAGTCTTTTCTCTTTCATCTATAAACGTAACGATCTAATCTCTCAATAAAAAGAACCAAAAAATAGAAAAATGAATATTCAGTTAACAAACTATAATAAGCACTTAGTGTTTGAAGCAAAAAACCAAACAGGTTATTCACTATTGGTAGGAAAAAGCAATACAGAGACTTCTGTAAATGCAATTAGACCAATGGAGTTAATGCTGGTGAGTTTAGCAAGCTGCAGTAGTATAGATGTGGTAAAGATTTTAAACAAACAACGCATTTTCGATTTCGATTATAAAGTATCTATAGATGCAGAAAGAAAAACAGACGAAGTACCGTCTATTTTTAAGGAGATTACAATTACTTATAGTTTCGAAGGAGATATTAGTGATATTAAAATTAAAAAAGCAACAAGTTTAGCTTTAGAAAAGTACTGCTCTGTAGCCAAAATAATAGAACAAACAGCAAAGATCAATTATAAGATCATTTTAAATCAAGAAGAAATATGAGTCAGCATTTCGAAACAGAAGCAATAAGAATTCAAACAGAAAGATCGCAATTTTCTGAGCATTCAACTCCTTTATATTTAACATCAAGTTTTGTTTTTGAAGATGCAGAAGAAATGAGAGCTTCTTTTGCAGAAGAAAAACAGCGTAACTTATACAGTAGGTTTTCGAATCCAAATACTACAGAATTTGTAGACAAAATTGTAGCAATGGAAGGAGCTGAGGCTGGCTATGCTTTTGCTACTGGAATGGCAGCTGTATTTTCAACATTTGCAGCACTACTAAATACTGGAGACCATATTGTTTCATCACGATCAGTTTTTGGATCTACACATAGTTTGTTTACCAAGTATTTACCTAAATGGGGAATTGAAACCAGCTATTTTAAAGTAAACGAGTTAGAGAAAATAGAAAGTTTAATTCAACCAAATACTAAAATTTTATATGCGGAGTCGCCTACGAATCCAGCGGTAGATATTTTGGATTTAGAAGTATTAGCAAGTATTGCTAAAAAACATAAGCTATTACTAATTATAGACAATTGCTTTGCAACACCTTATTTACAGAATCCAATAAAATTTGGAGCAGATTTGGTAATTCACTCAGCAACAAAGTTAATAGACGGACAAGGAAGAGTTTTAGGTGGAGTAACAGTAGGAAAAGCTGAATTAGTAAAAGAGATTTATCTGTTTTCTAGAAATACAGGACCTGCAATGTCTCCTTTTAATGCTTGGGTGTTGTCCAAAAGTTTAGAAACATTGGCGTTAAGAGTAGACAAACACTGTGAAAATGCATTGAAAATAGCACAATTTTTAGAAGGACATCCAAAAATTAATGTAGTCAAATACCCTTTTTTACCATCACATCCACAATATACAGTAGCAAGAAAACAAATGAAGTTAGGAGGGAATATTATTGCTTTTGAAATAAAAGGGGGTATAGCAGCTGGACGTAAATTTTTAGATAAAATTCAATTATGCTCATTATCAGCTAATTTAGGAGATTCAAGAACAATTGTTACACATCCAGCTTCTACAACACATAGTAAATTAAGCGAAGAAGACAGATTAGAAGTAGGTATAACAGACGGATTAGTAAGGTGTTCTGTAGGATTAGAAAACACAAATGATATAATAAACGATTTAAACCAAGCACTAGGAGATTAATTAATAATAGAAAGTATATATTTGTATTATGCTTTCTAAAAAGACAAAATACGGGATTAAAGCGCTAACTTTTATTGCAAGACAAGAAAAAGGAGTTAAGGTTCAAATAGCTACCATAGCTGAAAGCGAAAATATTTCTCATAAATTTTTAGAAAGTATATTACTTACCTTAAGAAAATCTGGAATCTTAGGAGCTAAAAAAGGTAAAGGCGGAGGTTATTATTTACTGCAAGAAGCAGAAGATGTACAAATGACTAAAGTAATTAGAACTTTAGAAGGACCAATTGCAATGGTACCTTGTGTTAGCTTAAACTTTTATGAAAAATGTGACGATTGTCCTGATGAAGAACAATGTTCCGTTCATAAATTAATGATTCAAGTACGTGATAATACGCTAAATGTATTAAGAAATACAACGCTTGCAGACTTAGTATAAAGGTTTTTAAAACAGAATTTTACTTGGCTTTTAGAGACTCGTTATTCTCCAAAATTTATTAGAATAAAAAACACAAATATTACGATACTGTTAATTTTTTGAGTTTTACTTTGATATTAAATTTATGTACATATATTTGTTGTGAATAAAAACCTACTAATCCGATAGGGTAAATAAGTTTTTAAAATGATTATAGAACAAGTATTAGAAAATAAAACGAATTATAAAGAAGATAAACATTCCGAAAAACCTATCAGGAGCATAGTGAAATCGATAAGTTGGAGAGCAGTAGGAACTATAGATACCATATTAATTTCTTGGATAATTACAGGACAAGTAAATACAGCATTATCAATAGGAGCTATAGAATTAATAACAAAAATGATACTCTACTTTTTTCATGAGAGAGTTTGGAATAATATAAAATGGGGTAAGAAATGAGCCTAGAAACATTAGACATAACAAAAATTAATACCGAGTTAAAAAGTAAAACACCAGAAGAGATTGTGAAGTGGGCTTTATCAGTAGCTCAGAAACCAGTAATCACTACAAACTTTAGACCTTATGAAGGAGCAATTCTGAATTTAGTAGTATCTGAAGCTGCAGATATCAAAGTAATATGGTGTGATACAGGGTATAATACACCGCAAACTTATAGGCATGCAGAAGAATTGATTGAAAAATTAAAGTTGAATGTCCAATTATATGTTCCAAAGCAAACAGTAGCACATAGAGATATTGTTTTAGGACTACCAATAGTAAACGATCCCAATCACAAGGTGTTTACAGAACAAGTAAAACTAGAACCGTTTAAACGTGCTATGCAAGAACATCAACCAGATGTTTGGTTTACAAATTTAAGAAAAGGGCAAACTGCTTTTAGAGATAGTATCGATGTGGTATCAGTAAGTAAAGATGGAGTTTTAAAAGTAAGTCCGTTTTACAATTATTCAGATGAAGAATTAGATGCGTATTTAGAAAAATTTGACATACCAAATGAATTCAAATACTTCGATCCAACCAAAGTGGAGAACAATAGAGAATGTGGTTTACATATTTAAAAAATAGCATAATGAATACGAATGTACTAAGAGTAGGAGCGCTAGAAAGTGAAGCAATATACATACTAAGAGAAGTAGTAGCACAATTTGAAAAACCAGTATTATTATTTTCTGGAGGAAAAGATAGTATCACATTGGTAAGATTAGCTCAAAAAGCGTTTTACCCAGCAAAAATACCTTTTCCATTATTGCATATAGATACAGGACATAATTTCCCTGAAACAATTGAATTTAGAGATCGATTAGCAGAAGAATTAGGAGTAGAATTAATTGTTCGTAATGTACAAGACAATATCGATGCTGGTAAAGTGAAAGAAGAAACTGGAAAATATGCAAGTAGAAATATTTTACAAACTGAAACTTTATTAGATGCTATTGAAGAATTTGGTTTTGATGCCTGTATTGGAGGTGCCCGAAGAGATGAGGAAAAAGCAAGAGCGAAAGAACGTATTTTTTCTGTAAGAGACGATTTTGGACAATGGGATGAAAAAAATCAACGACCAGAATTATTCGATATGTTGAATGGTAATATAGATCTTGGACAAAATGTACGTGTTTTTCCAATTTCTAACTGGACAGAATTAGATGTATGGTCCTACATTCAGCAAGAAGCAATAGAAATACCATCCATTTATTTCGCACACAAAAGAGATACATTTTTACGAGATGGTTTAATCTGGTCTGTAAACGATGAAATTGTATACAGAGAGGAAGACGAACCTGTAGAAGAACGAACAGTAAGATTTAGAACCGTAGGAGATATGAGCTGTACCGCAGCCGTTATTTCAGAGGCAGATAATATAGCATCTGTAGTTTCGGAAATACGAGCTTCAAAAATTTCTGAAAGAGGCGCTCGAATAGATGATAAAAGATCTGAAGCAGCCATGGAAAAACGTAAACAACAAGGATATTTTTAAAACAAAAGTAAAGTTGAGTGTGAAGGCTGTAGGAAATGTTAATGGGGATTAAAAAATCTTACAGCCTAAAACTCGAAAAAAATATAAGTAATGAACGTACTAAAAATAGCAACTGCAGGAAGTGTAGACGACGGAAAAAGTACTTTAATTGGTAGAATATTATACGATACCAATTCATTAACAGAAGACAAATTACAAGCAATTGAAGAAAAGAGTAGACAAAGAGGATTTGATTATTTAGACTTTTCATTAGCAACAGACGGATTAGTAGCAGAGCGAGAACAAGGAATTACGATAGATGTAGCGCATATTTATTTTTCTACAGCTAAAACGAGTTTTATTGTTGCAGATAGTCCAGGACATATAGAATACACTAGAAATATGGTTACTGGAGCATCTAATTCTCAAGCAGCAATTATATTAGTTGATGCTAGAAATGGTGTGGTAGAACAAACCTATCGTCACTTTTTTATTAATAATTTATTACGAGTAAAAGAAGTTGTAATTGCAGTTAATAAAATGGATTTGGTGGATTATTCAGAAGAAAAGTTCAATCAGATAAAAGGAGAGATAGAGTATTTAGCGAAGAGAAGCGAATATAAAAATCAAAACTTAACGTTCATTCCTATTTCAGCATTGCATGGAGATAACGTGGTAAAATCTTCAAATAATATCTCTTGGTACGAAGGTAAAAGTTTGTTGAATTATTTAGAAGATTTACAATTCGAAGAAAAGGAAGAGATTGCTAAAGCTCGTTTCCCTATTCAAACAGTGATAAGACCTAAAACAGAAGAATATCACGATTATAGAGGATATGCTGGAAAATTATATGGTGGAAACTTAGTAGTTGGTGATAAAGTAACAGTGTTACCATCAGCTACAGAATCTATTGTTAAGAGTATTAATTTCTTCAATCAACAATATGATGAAGTACAAAGCGGAAGTTCTATCAGTATTACTTTAGAAGATGATGTAAATATAAGCAGAGGAGATATGTTGGTGAAAACGGGAGAAGAACCACAAATTGTAAAGCAATTAGAAGCTACAATCTGTTGGATGGATAAAACTCCTTTACAAGCCTCAGAAAAATATTATATAAAACATGGTATTAACGATGCACAAGTTAAAATAACCAGTTTAGAAAATATTATACACACAGATTTTTCAGGTGAAGATAAAAACCCTTCAAAACTTTCCCTTAATGAAATAGGGAAAGTAAACCTGAAAGTGAGTAAGCCTTTATTTATAGATAGTTACAAGGAGAATAGAGCAAATGGATCTTTCATTTTAATCAATCCAAAAACCAATAATACTTCGGGAGTTGGTTTCATAAATTAAACAGAAATGGTATGGCAATTATAATAACAGATGAATGCATCAATTGTGGTGCTTGTGAGCCAGAATGCCCAAATACGGCAATCTACGAAGGAGCGGAAGACTGGAATTATAGTCAAGGAACCTCTTTAGAAGGAAATATAGAATTATTAAACGGTACAAAAGTAAACGCTGAAGAAGACCAAGAACCTGTTTCAGACGAATACTATTTTATTGTTCCAGATAAATGTACCGAGTGTAAAGGATTTCACGAAGAACCACAATGTGCAGCAGTTTGTCCAGTAGATTGTTGTGTTCCAGATGAAGATCATGTAGAGACAGAAGAAGAATTATTAAGAAAACAAGAGTTTTTGCATAACTAAATAATAGGTAAGATCATGCAAAGTTTTAGAAGCGAAATAGAAAATCCCCTAGTAGAGAAAGATATCTTAGAATTAGAAAGAAAGATCAGACTCTTTAAAGAAGGTAGAGTAGACGAAGAACGTTTTCGTAGTTTGCGTTTAGCACGTGGAGTTTACGGACAAAGACAGCTAGGAGTTCAAATGGTACGTATTAAAATTCCATATGGAAAAGTTACCAGTGAACAATTACATAGAATAGCCGATGTTTCTGATGAATACTCTAGAGGAAGATTACATATAACCACACGTCAAGATATTCAAATTCATTATGTGAGTTTAGATCGAACACCAGAATTGTGGTCGCAATTAGAAAAAGACGATATTACATTAAGAGAAGCTTGTGGTAATGCAGTACGTAATATAACTGCTTCAGAAACTGCAGGAATAGATCGAAATGAACCTTTTGATGTAACACCGTATGCACATGCAACCTTTCAATTTTTCTTGAGAAATCCAATTTGTCAAGAAATGGGAAGAAAATTTAAAATGTCTTTTTCAGCTACAGATGAAGATACTGCAATAAGTTTTATGCATGATTTAGGTTTTATAGCAAAAACAAAAAATGTTGGAGGAACAGAAATTAAAGGGTTTAAAGTGTTACTAGCGGGTGGACTAGGATCGCAACCAAGGCACGCAGATGTAATGTATGAATTCTTAGAAACAGATTTATTAATCCCAACAATAGAGGGAGTTTTAAGAGTGTTCGATCGTTATGGAGAAAGAGCCAAAAGAGCGAAAGCACGTTTAAAATTCTTAGTAAAAGATCTTGGCTTAGATGGCTTTTTAACGTTGGTAGAAGAGGAAAAAAGAGCCTTAGCTTATCAATCATTTCCTATAGATACTATAGAATTTGAAAAAGATATTGTTTTTGAAACAGAGAATGTTCCAGCGGTAACTATTGAAGATGAGAAAGCATATGAAACTTGGAAAGAAACCAATGTGTTAGCTCAAAAGCAAGAAGGATTATTTGCTGTAGGAATCAAAGTACATTTAGGAGATTTTTATACAGACAAAGCAAGATTATTAGCAGATTTAGTTAAGAAATATGCGGCAAACGAATTACGATTCACATTACGTCAAAATATTTTAATACGTCATGTACGAGAAGCATTTTTACCATTTTTCTATACAGAACTTAAGAAATTAGGTTTTGCAGAAGAAGGATATAATAGCATAGTAGACATTACTGCTTGTCCAGGAACCGATACTTGTAATTTAGGAATTTCAAGCAGTACAGGAATTGCCGCAGAATTAGAACGTGTATTAAAAGCAGAATATCCACAATACATAAATAATAAAGAAGTAACCATTAAAATTAGTGGTTGTATGAATGCTTGTGGCCAGCATAATATGGCACACATAGGTTTCCAAGGAATGTCTATTAAATCAGGAAATTTAGTAGCTCCAGCTTTACAAATATTAATTGGAGGTGGAATTTTAGGAAACGGACAAGGGCGTTTTTCAGATAAATTGGTGAAAATTCCAAGTAAAAGAGGACCAGAAGCTTTACGAATTTTATTACACGATTTTGAATCGAATAGTAACGAAACTGAAGACTTCTTAGCGTATTACGATCGTCAAGGAAAAACTTACTTCTACGATTTGTTAAAACATTTATCAGATACCAAAAATTTAACGGAAGACGATTTCATTGATTGGGGACATGATAAAAATTATGTAAAAGCAATTGGTGTTGGAGAATGTGCTGGAGTTGTAATTGATTTAGTAGCGACTTTACTATTTGAAAGCGAAGAAAAAATAGAAAACGCAACAGAAGCTATTAAAGATAAACTATGGTCAGATAGTATTTACCATTCTTACGCGGCTATTGTAAATACAGCAAAAGCATTATTAACAGGAGAAGGCGCAAAAACAAATACCCATGCAAGTATCATCAACAATTTCGATGAGGTATTTGTAAGTACGGGAAAAGTAACTTTAGAAGGAACATTTGCAGATTTTGTATATCAAATCAATAAAAATGAGCCAACAGAGGAATTTGCAAAGCGTTATGCAGCGCAAGCAGCAGCGTTTTATAAACAAGTAGATATTTATAGAAAACAAGCCGTTGAAAGTTAAAATGAAGGAAGATGAATGTGCAACCAAAATTAACAGTAGTAGGAGCAGGACCAGGTGATGTAGAACTCATAACACTAAAAGCAATTAACGTTTTAAAAGAAGCAGATGTCGTATTATACGACGCTTTAGTAAACTCAGAATTGCTAAGTTATGTAAACCCAGAAGCAGAACTCATTTTTGTAGGAAAACGAAGAGGCTGTTACAGATACCAACAAGAACAAATCAATGAATTAATTGTGGCTAGAGGTCATACACATGGTCATGTAGTACGATTAAAAGGTGGCGATCCGTTTATTTTTGGAAGAGGAGCAGAAGAAATGGAATATGCAGCAGCTAACGGAATGCAAGTAGCAGTTGTACCAGGAATTTCTTCTTCGTTAGCAGTGCCAGCATATCAAAATATTCCACTTACAAAAAGAGGAAGCGCAGAAAGTTTTTGGGTTATTACAGGAACTACAAAAGAACATCAGCTATCTGGAGATGTAGCTTTAGCAGCTAAATCGAATGCAACGGTTGTCATTCTTATGGGAATGGGAAAACTTTCTCAAATCATTTCTTTATTCAAGCAAGAAGGAAAACAAGAATTACCAGTAGCCATTATTCAAAACGGAACAACACCGCAAGAAAAAATAGGTGTTGGAACGGTGGATACAATAGAGTCAGTAGTACAAGAGCAAAAATTAAGTAATCCGGCTATTATTGTGTTAGGAGAAGTTGTAAAACATCGAGCACAATTAGAAAAAATCCAAGAAGAAGTAGTTGTAAAAGATGTGGTGTAATGAGTACAGAAAGAAATAATTTATATCCTATTTTTTTAAAAACAGAACAATTAGAAGTATTAATTGTTGGAGGAGGATATGTAGCAGAAGAAAAACTAACATTTTTACTAAAATCGAGTCCAGATGCAAAAGTAACAATAGTAGCACCCATGTTTAGACAAGGAACTATTGAAGCAGCAATGAAAGGAGCGGTAAGTTTTGTAGAAGATGTTTATAAATCATCCTATTTAGAAGGAAAACATATTGTAATTGCTACTACAGACAAACCTAAGGTAAACATGCAAGTGTATTTAGACTGTAGATTGCAGAATAAATTAGTAAATGTAGCAGACAATCCACCGTATTGCGATTTTTATATGGGCGGAATTGTTACGAAAGGAAATGTAAAAGTGGCTATTTCTACAAATGGAAAATCACCAACAACAGCCAAGCGATTGCGACAGTTTTTTGAAGGGGTCATCCCAGATAAAATAGACAATCTGGTACAAAACTTAAACGAATACAGAAAAACAATAAAAGGAAACTTTGAAGAAAAAGTAGTAACCTTAAATGAGTTCACAAAGAGCTTAGTAGAAAAATAAAGAGTAATGATAGAAACAGATATATTAATTATAGGAGCAGGGCCAACAGGATTATTTACGGTTTTTGAAGCTGGATTGTTAAAATTACGCTGTCATTTAATAGATGCATTAGCACAACCAGGAGGACAATGTTCAGAAATTTATCCTAAAAAACCGATCTATGATATTCCAGCATATCCAGAAATTTTGGCAGGAGATTTAACTACAAAATTATTAGAGCAAGGAAAACAATTTCAACCAGGTTTTACATTAGGAGAACGTGCAGAAACCATAGAGAAACAAGAAGATGGAAGTTTTATTGTTACTACAAATAAAGGAACAAAACACAAAGCACCTGTAGTAGCAATTGCAGGTGGATTGGGAAGTTTTGAACCTAGAAAGCCACCTATCGAAAACATTGTTACTTTCGAAGATAAAGGTGTAGAATACATGATTAAAGAGCCAGAATTATATCGTGATAAAGATGTCGTAATAGCTGGAGGAGGAGATTCAGCTTTAGACTGGTCTATCTTTTTAACCGATGTAGCAAAATCAGTAACTTTAATTCATAGGAGAAATGAATTTAGAGGAGCTTTAGATTCTGTAGAAAAAGTACAAGAATTAAAGAATTTAGGAAAAATCAATTTAATTACGCCAGCAGAAGTAAAAGGAATTTTAGGAGAAGAGCATGTAACAGGTGTTGTAGTAGAGCAAAAAGATAAAGAGCCTTTTATCATAGATACAGATCATTTTATTCCATTATTTGGATTAGCTCCAAAATTAGGACCTATTGGAAATTGGGGGTTAGAGATTGAAAAGAATGCTATTAAAGTTGATAACTCATTAGATTATCAGACAAATATTCCTGGAATTTATGCGATTGGAGATGTAAATACCTATCCAGGAAAACTAAAATTAATCTTATGTGGATTCCATGAAGCTACATTAATGTGTCAAAGTGCTTATAAAAGAATTCATCCAGATAAAAAATATGTAATGAAATATACAACAGTGGGAGGTGTAGAAGGTTTTGATGGAACCAAAAAAGTAGCGCCAAAAGCTGTGGTAAAAGCTATTGAGTAATGCAAGAAGATGTTACATTAAAAATAACCGATAGAGAAGGTGTAATTCATGAAGTAGTTGCTCCGACAGATATGGCAATGAACATCATGGAAGTCGTTCGTTCATATGAATTGGCTCCAGAAGGAACTATTGGAATATGCGGAGGAATGGCAATGTGTGCTTCTTGTCAATGTTATATCAAATCAGATCATGAACTACCAGAAATGTCTGATGATGAAGATGCAATGTTAGCAGAAGCATTTGATGTACAAGATAATAGTAGGCTAGGATGTCAAATTCAAGTCACGCCAAAATTAGAAGGATTAGAAATAGAACTAGCACCAGAAAGTTAGTTATCTTTATATAAAAAGGTGAAAAATGCAATTCAATAATTACGATTTATCGCTAAAAGATGAGGTAGCATCATTTACTAAACAACTGTTTTATGCATTGTTTGATGATGCCTGTCAAGAAAAAGCAAATCACTTAAGAACACAGTTTTTAAAAATTTTAAACGGACTTTGTGTAGATAAAGCAGAAGAAATTTGGACCTATTATCAGCTATCTTTTTGCGAGATTAGAAGAACGTTAGATTTAGACGCCCAAGCTTTCGAAGCATCAGATCCAGCTTGTAAGAGTTTAGGAGAAGTGTATTTGGCATATCCAGGATTTCACGCAATTGCTGTTCATAGATTGAGTCATGAATTGTACAAAATTAATGTGCCTATTTTACCAAGAATGATGAGTGAATATGCACATGGACTTACAGGAGTCGATATTCACCCGGGAGCAACTATTGGAGAATCATTTTTTATAGATCATGCAACAGGAGTTGTAATTGGAGAAACAACAATTATAGAAAATAATGTAAGCATTTATCAAGGAGTAACACTAGGTGGAATTCAAGTAAAAAAAGAATTAGCCGAAGTAAAGCGGCATCCAACAATAGAAAGCAATGTTACTATTTATGCCAATGCAACAATTCTGGGAAATATTACGGTTGGAGAAAATACAACAATAGGAGCTAATGTGTGTATTACAAAATCTATAGAACCCAACTCAACAGTTATTTATAAATCACAGAACAGTATTTATACTTAAAAAAACAACAAATGAACGCAAAGAATATTACAGATTTTGTAGGGAATACGCCTTTAGTAGAAGCTACAAATATTATAAATAAAGAAAATGTACGCTTATTCTTAAAGTTAGAAGGTCATAATCCGGGAGGAAGTGTAAAAGATAGAGCTGCCTATTTTATGATTTCTGAAGCTTTA
Source organism: Tenacibaculum amylolyticum (assembly GCF_964511145.1). Taxonomy (NCBI): domain Bacteria; kingdom Pseudomonadati; phylum Bacteroidota; class Flavobacteriia; order Flavobacteriales; family Flavobacteriaceae; genus Tenacibaculum; species Tenacibaculum amylolyticum. The sequence goes on along the minus strand of NZ_CAZEFZ010000033.1, from coordinate 12,605 downwards.
AAGAAGAAGAACATAAAAAAAGGAGATACTTTAGTAGAAGCGACTAGTGGAAATACTGGAATAGCATTGGCTTTAATGGCAAAGGTATTAGGTGTAAATATGGTATTAGTAATGCCAGAACATGCTACTGTAGAACGTGTAAAAACCATGAGAGCTTACGGAGCTGAAGTAATCTTAACGCCTTCTGAAGTAGGAATGGAAGGAGCGATAGATCATGCTTTAGAACTAAAATATAAAAAAGGATATTTCCGTTTAAATCAGTTCGATAATTTCGACAACCCAAAAGCGCATTATAGTACTACAGGTCCAGAAATTTGGAGAGATACAAACGGGCAAGTAACACATTTTGTTTCGGCAATGGGAACTACGGGAACAATAACTGGGGTTTCAGATTATTTAAAAGAGCAAAACGAAAATATTAAAATCATTGGAGTACAACCAAAAGAAGGTGCGCGTATTCCAGGGATAAGAAAATGGCCGGAAGAATATTTACCAGCTATTTTTAAAAGAGAAAAAATAGACCAAGTATTAGAAGTAACACAAGAAGAAGCTAAAGCAATGACGGTACGATTAGCACGTGAGGAAGGAATCTTTGCAGGAATGAGTAGTGGAGGAGCTGCAGCTTCTGCATTAAAACTAGCAGAAACCATTGATGAAGGAATCATTGTATCAATCATCTGCGATCGCGGAGATCGTTATTTATCATCAGATATTTTTCAGTAAAAGTTTGTCAGTTCGAGCGCAGTCGAGAACTATTGTTAGCTAAATATTAAATAGTACATATTACTATTGACAGTTATTTTATGAAAGTACATGAATTTATTATGTACTTTTTTTCTTATAATTTAGTTTCTTATACTTTTGCCAAAAGTAAACTTGAAAATAAAATGCAATTAAAAGAGAAAGTTGTCATTTTTTCAGCACCTTCAGGGGCAGGAAAAACAACAATAGTTAAACATTTACTTTCTGTGAATAAAGAATTAGTATTCTCAATTTCAGCTTGCAGCAGAGCTAAAAGGAATACTGAGGTTGATGGAGTAGATTACCATTTCTTGTCTGTTGAAAACTTTAAAAGAAAAATAAACGCGAAAGATTTTATTGAATGGGAAGAGGTTTATCAAGATAATTATTATGGGACTTTAAAATCTGAAGTAAAACGAATTTGGAAAGAGGGTAAAGTTATAATTTTTGACGTAGATGTTGTAGGAGGGATGAATTTGAAAAAATATTTTGGAAATAAATCTATTGCGATTTTTGTGAAAGCCCCATCTATAGAAGAATTAGAAAATCGTTTAAGAAATAGAAAGACAGAAACAGAGCTTACACTTCAAACAAGGTTGAATAAGGCTAGAAAAGAAATGGAATATGCTAAATATTTTGATATTGTATTGGTAAATGATCACCCAGAGACTTCTTGTAAAAAAGCAAAAACAATTATAGATTCATTTTTAGAAAAATAATCAAAATTGTCTGTTTAGTCACAACTAATAATTATTGAATAGTCAAAAAAAAAACAAACCAAAAGGTAGGGTTTTTTACAACTTAACTGTTTTATTTCTTTAGATAGTAAAATCGTTGTTGAAAAATACTATTAAAAAGAGATAAGAAGACTTTATATGAATAGTCTGACTTAGTTACTATTTATCGAGCAATTTCTTGAGTGTTGTCGAGAAAAGAGCAAAGGAGAGATTATTTTTTTAAGACTGTTACAAACAGTTTTAAACTACAACTTTTTTCGATATATGTTCAATCAAGTATGGTTGATTGCTCATTAAAAAAACCAGTATATCTTAGATACTGGTTTTTTGTTTTTAACAGCTATAAATTTTTACCAGTATACTTCCTCTATTTATAAATTAAAGTATACGACTTTCGACAAGTTTCTAATACCATTAAGAAACCGATTCCTTCCTTTTAGAAAGTGAATAGATATTTCATTCTATATACTCTTTAACATTGCACATAATTAATTTTTAACCCCGTAAATCTATTTTAAGATGAAACAACAAATGACAATTGTACTATTTTTCTATGCAATAATATTATCTGCATTTAATCCACCACCGTCAGCATATTCGCCATATTCTTTTCAGAATGGTAGTTTTGAAAATCTTCATCCTCTTCTCCCTAATTCTAGTGAACTTGATTTTTTTGTAACTAGAAGAGTTGGTCCAAGCTGGTTTGCTCATAAAGGAAAACCAAGAGTTTATTTTAACGGAGGTAATGCTCCTGTGTATACTTGTGGGCCATGTGGTAACGGTTCTAAATTTGCTTCTTTACAGTACAAGAACTGGGATGGTAAAAAAAAGGGAAGCGCTATGTTTATGTACTATCCTATGAAAGCTGGAGAAACATATAATTTAAAATTTGACTATAGAAAAAATACCGAAGGAACATTGTATATAATAGCAACGAATAGTGCAACAGCTAACTATGATGTAAGTAGTAATTTATTAGAAGAGTTAGAAAACTTTAATGGTAATTACTACGATGGATTACCATATTATGATCAAATGTTGGTAACCAAAGTATCTCAAAAAACAGAACCTAGATGGTCTGGTACCTCTTATGCAGCACCTCAAAGCCCAAATATTTCATTTACCCCAACGCAGGATTTTACACAATTGCTTTTTATTTTTCACTCACCAAACAATAATGAACGTAGTGAAATGTATTTAGATGCAGTTACGATGTCTGGAGCATTAAATCAATCAGGAAAAGTGAAAATGGTTGTAAATGGAAAGAATGCAGACACTCATCCAGGTGGGATTACTATTTGTAGTGGAGATCCTGTAATTTTAGATGGTAGAGGAACAGTTGATACTTCATTAGATCATAATGGAAGAATTCAACATTTTACAAGTGTATATTATTTCGATGCTAACGGAAATAAACATGAAACCACTAAATGGCATGACGGAGTGCCTTCTGGGAAAATGAACTTACAAGACCATTTTCAAATAACAGTCCCAGACAATAGTAATAGAACGTATTTTGTGAAATTAGCTATAAATTCTGGGCCTACGAATACTTGGATAGAAAAAGTAATGAGAGTAAAAGTAAAAGGAAAACCAGGATTTGGTTTTGGGAATTACTTAATAGCAGGATTAGGAGAACTTGTTTCAAGAAAAGTAATAGGATTATCCCCAAACACACAGTATGAATATAAATGGTATGAAGAAAATAGTACACAGGTTCTTAGTACAAGTGATAGAGTTTACATAAGAAAATATACAGAAGGAGTGTACCCTTACATTGTTGAAGTAACTGATTTAAGTACTGGATGTACAACAAAAAAAACAATAGAAGTAAATTATGTAGATACAGGTTCTGATGAAATTGATGACAGCATTGGATTTAAAGCATATCCTAATCCAGTAACAGGAGAGTTATTAATAAAGTCAGAAAGGAAAATAGATAAAATAGAATTATACTCCTTAGAGGGAAGAAGAGTAAAACAAAGTGTAGAAAACAACTTAAATGTTGAGGGTTTAAGAAAAGGAATTTACGTATTAAAAATATTCTCAGAAGGAAAGGTAATTAAAGAAACAAAAATTGTGAAAGATTAAACCATTGTTTAATTAAAAGGGAATTTCATTTTATTAATTTAATTAAAACTCACTTGACATTTATGTTAGGTGGGTTTTTTCTTGTTGTATAAGTAATAGAGAAGCTACTTTTAATTCATTAGAGTTATAAAAAATGAAAAGAAAACTAATAACTGTTGTAAATTAATAAATAATCAATAACTTTGCCTTTCAGTTCATTAACTTGTTATTGTTATCAAGAAAGGTGGAGGGAATAGACCCTGTGAAACCTTAGCAACCCTTTGTATTTACAAAGAAGGTGCTAAATTCTACTGTTAATTCTAGATTAAATATGAGTAACAGAGAGATAACCCAAGAGAAATTACTTCCTCTTTTCCTGATAACCTAACATATATTTTTATCAGGAATGTCAAACAACATATATTCAGAAATACAAAAAAGAGTTCTTGTACTAGATGGTGCAATGGGAACAATGCTACAGGATTTTAAATTCTCGGAAGAAGATTTCCGTGGAGAACGATTTAAAGATCATCCTAGTCCATTAAAAGGAAATAACGATTTATTATCAATAACTCAACCAGAAGCAGTCAAAGAAGTACATCGAAAATATCTAGCAGCTGGTGCAGATATTATTGAAACGAATACTTTTTCAGGAACAACAATTGCAATGGAAGATTACCAATTAGAAGATTTGGTATATGAGCTGAATTATGAATCTGCAAAAATAGCGAAAGAAGTAGCTGAAGAGTTCACAGCTAAAAATCCAGAAAAACCACGTTTTGTAGCTGGTTCTATTGGTCCAACAAATAGAACAGCAAGTTTATCACCAGACGTAAACAAACCAGAATATAGAGCAGTTACTTTCGATGAATTAAGAATTGCATATAAATTACAAGTAGAAGGTTTGTTAGATGGAGGTTCGGATGTATTATTAGTAGAAACAATTTTTGATACACTGAATGCCAAAGCCGCTTTATTTGCAATTGAAGAGGTAAAAGAAGAAAGAGAAATCGATATTCCAGTAATGGTATCTGGAACAATTACAGATGCCAGTGGTAGAACACTTTCAGGACAAACAGTAGAAGCGTTTTTAATTTCAATTTCCCATATTCCTTTACTAAGTGTTGGTTTTAATTGTGCATTAGGAGCAGAACAATTACAGCCTTATTTAAAAAGATTGTCTCATAATACAGACTTTTTTACTTCGGCACATCCTAATGCAGGATTACCAAATGCTTTTGGAGAATACGATCAAAGTCCAGAAGAAATGCAAGCCTTAGTTCAGAATTATTTAGAAGACGGATTATTAAATATTATAGGAGGTTGTTGCGGAACATCGCCAGCACACATAAAAGCAATAGCAGATGTAGCTGAAAAATACCAACCAAGAACTGTTTTAACATCACAATATGAGTAGATACCTAAAACTATCTGGTTTAGAACCTTTAATTGTTACTTCGGAAAGCAATTTTATCAATGTTGGAGAGCGAACTAATGTTACTGGATCAAGAAGATTTTTAAGATTAATTAAGGAAGAGAATTATGCAGAAGCATTAGAAGTTGCTCGAAACCAAGTAGAAGGAGGAGCACAAATTCTAGATGTAAATATGGATGAAGGAATGTTAGATGGCGTGCATGCTATGGTAACATTTTTAAACTTAATTGCTTCAGAGCCCGATATTGCTAGAATCCCAATTATGATAGACAGTTCTAAATGGGAAATAATAGAAGCAGGTTTACAAGTAGCACAAGGAAAATGTGTGGTAAATTCTATTTCTTTAAAAGAAGGAGAAGAAACATTTATTCATCAAGCAAAGTTGATTAAAAGATATGGTGCAGCAACAATTGTAATGGCGTTTGATGAGAAAGGGCAAGCAGACACCTATGAGAGAAGAATAGAAATTTGTGAGCGTTCTTATAGAATTTTAGTTGACGTTGTAAAATTTGCACCAGAAGACATCATTTTCGATCCCAATATTTTTCCAGTAGCTACAGGAATGGAAGAACATAGAAAGAATGCAATAGATTTCTTTAAAGCAACAAAATGGATACGAACTAATTTACCCTATGCAAGTGTTTCTGGTGGAGTTAGTAACGTGTCTTTTTCTTTCAGAGGGAATAATGCGGTACGAGAAGCAATGCATTCAGCATTTTTATATCATGCAATTCAACATGGAATGAATATGGGAATTGTAAACCCAGCTATGTTAGAAGTATATGATGATATTTCTAAAGATTTATTAGAGCATGTAGAAGATGTATTATTAGATCGTAGAGATGACGCAACAGAACGATTACTCGATTTTGCAGAAACCGTTAAAGGAATTAAAAAAGAAGATGCGACAAAACAACTAGCTTGGAGAGAGAAGGAATTGCAAGATCGTATTACGCATAGTTTAGTAAAAGGATTAGATAGTTTTATTGAAGAAGATGTAGAAGAAGCTAGGCAAACTGTTGTAAAACCTATTCAAGTTATAGAAGGGCATTTAATGACAGGAATGAACGTTGTTGGAGATTTATTTGGAAGTGGTAAAATGTTTTTACCACAAGTGGTGAAATCAGCACGTGTAATGAAAAAAGCAGTGGCTTATTTACAGCCTTATATCGAAGAATCTAAAGATTCTAATGTTTCTTCTGCTGGAAAAATATTAATGGCAACAGTAAAAGGAGATGTGCACGATATAGGGAAGAATATTGTGAGTGTGGTATTAGGTTGTAATAATTATGAAATTGTAGACTTAGGAGTAATGGTGCCACCAGAAAAAATCATCGAAGTGGCTAAGAAAGAAGAAGTAGATGTTATAGGATTAAGTGGTTTAATAACACCTTCGTTAGATGAAATGGTGTATTTAGCTAATGAAATGGAAAAGGAAGATATGAATATTCCTTTGTTAATTGGAGGAGCAACAACTTCGAAAGCACATACTGCTGTTAAAATTGCGCCGAAATATGGGAATTCTGTGGTACATGTAAACGATGCATCGAGAGCGGTTACAGTGGTAGGAAACTTATTACAGGAAAATAATAAGATTTTTAAAGATCAATTACGAAGCGAGTATGATAAGTTTAGAGATCAGTTTTTGAATAGAACGAAACAGAAAAATTATGTGCCCCTAGAAAAAGCAAGAGAAAATAAATTTAAAATAGATTGGAATACAACTGAGATTGTTGAGCCAAATACATTAGGAATTCAAGTTATTGAAAGTCTAGATTTAAAAGTCTTGCTAGATTATATCGATTGGAGTCCTTTCTTTAGGTCTTGGGATTTACACGGAAAATTCCCAAATATATTAACAGATGAGATTGTTGGAAAACAGGCTTCAGAATTATATGAAGATGCAAAAGTATTATTGGCAAAAGTTTTAGATCAAAGATTATTAAAAGCAAAAGCTGTTTTTGGACTATTTCCAGCGAATGCTACAGAAGATGATATTGAAGTGTACGATGTCGAAGGAAATCACTCAACCACTTTTCTAACGCTACGTCAGCAGTTAAAGAAAAAAGAGGGAGTACCTAATATTGCTTTAGCGGATTTTATCGTACCAAAAACTACAGGAAAACAGGATTACGTAGGCTGTTTCTGTGTTACTGCTGGTTTTGGAACAGAAAAACTAGCAGCCGATTTTGAAAAACAAAACGATGATTATAATTCAATTATGATTAAAGCATTGGCAGATCGATTAGCGGAAGCATTTGCAGAATATTTGCATAAAGAAGTACGAACTAAACATTGGGGATATGCAGCCAGCGAAAACTTATCTAATGAAGAACTTATAAAAGAGACATATAAAGGAATTCGTCCCGCACCAGGATATCCAGCTTGTCCAGATCATTTAGAGAAAAATACAATTTGGGAGTTGTTACAAGTAGAAGAAAGGATAGGAGTAAAACTTACAGAAAGTTTAGCAATGTGGCCAGCAGCAAGTGTATCTGGATACTACTTCGGAAATCCTGAAGCGAAATATTTTGGATTGGGAAAAATTAAAGAAGATCAATTAAAAAATTATAGAACAAGAAGAGGGATTTCTCTAGAAGAAGCAAAAAAATGGTTAAGTCCAATAATTGCCGATTAAAATAAATTATTGAAGTAAAGTTAAAATAAACTAAATACGTCATTACGAACAAAGTGAAATAATCTATTTCAAAAGGTTGTTATACTTCACTTACAATGACAATTAAAAGTAGTATTGTGAAAGTTACAGAACACATAGCACAGTCAAAAGGAAAAACAAGATTCTCATTTGAAATCTTACCACCATTAAAAGGTCAACATATAGATTCTATTTTTAATAATATAGATCCATTAATGGAGTTCAATCCACCATTTATAGATGTAACCTATCATAGAGAAGAATATGTATATCAAGAATTAGATAATGGATTATTAAAAAAGAAAATTGTTAAAAAACGTCCAGGTACAGTAGGAATTTGTGCGGCTATTCAAAATAAATATAATGTAGATGCAATTCCACATGTATTATGCGGAGGTTTTTCTAAAGAAGACACTGAGAACTTTTTAATAGACTTAGATTTTTTAGGAATCGATAATGTAATGGCGTTGAGAGGAGATGCTGTAAAAAGCGAGATTTATTTCAAACCAGAGAAAGACGGGCATAAGTTTGCAAATGAATTAGTAGATCAAATAGAAAACTTAAATCAAGGGAAATATTTAGATAAAGATTTGCAGAATACATCATGCACAGATTTTTGTGTTGGAGTAGCAGGATATCCTGAAAAACACATGGAAGCTCCAAGTTTAGAATCAGATATTCATTTCTTAAAAAAGAAAATTAAACAAGGGGCAGATTATATTGTTACGCAAATGTTTTTCGATAATCAAAAGTATTTTGAATTTGTTGAAAAGTGTAAAAGTGAAGGAATTACTGTTCCTATAATTCCAGGTCTAAAACCAATTTCTACCAAAAAACAATTAAACCTTATTCCACACAGATTTAAAGTAGATTTACCAGATGATTTGGTAATGGCAGTTGTAAAAGCAAAAGACAATACAGAAGTACGACAAATTGGAATTGAATGGTGTATCGCTCAAAGTAAAGAGTTGATAAAAAAAGGAGTTCCTTTTTTACATTATTATTCTATGGGAAAATCAGATAATATTAAAAGTATAGCTAGCGAGATATTCTAAAAATATGCAAACAAAAACTCCTTAATTATGAATGCTATATATAGTTAAGGAGTTCAACTTTCAAATTATAGTAGAAAATTTGGGTTGCTTGTTAAAATACTATACTGAATTGTTTCAGCATATTATGTTTACAGTCTTTAAAGATTATTCAATAATATCTTTCCAGTGATTGTCTCTATTTTTAACAGCTTTTATATACGAACACATAGCAACAGCTTTATGACCTTCTTCGGTTAATTTTTCAAAAGTTTTTAAAACGAGTTCTTTACCAATTCCCTGTCCTCTTAAGTTATAAGGAACTTCGGAATGTGTAAGGTACATTTTACCGTCTTTTAATACATAATCTACTCTAGCTTCTTCACCGTTAATATCGAGCGTATATTTTTGCTGTTCTTTGTCGTGTTTTAAATCTAACATACTTGGTATTAATTTATGCATCCATTTTAAGAGTTCTTCTTTACGTGGATTGCGGAGTTTCTTTTTTCCAATAGTAATAGTTGGAAAGTTTAATTTATGATTTTCATAAAGATTACGCAACTCATTTGCATAAGTTGCATATAATTGCACATCTAAAAATTGATAAGGCAATCCAATACCATCAAGAAACTCTATATAGTATTGAGTTTTATGACAGTCTTTAGTTCCGTATAATTTAATTATAGGAATATTTCTCAGCATTAGTGAATACTTTTTAAAACCTTTATCGCAGCATCTACATTCAAATGGAAATCCGCAAAGATTACATTATCATGCTGATCTATGAAGATAAACCAAGGAGTACCTCCAGTTCTATAATTTTGCATGATATTAGAACGAGATTTGTCGTCATCACCTGCATCATGGCCAAAAGGTATTTTTAAATCATATTTCTTTTGAGTTTCTAACATTTTCTCATAAGTGTTAGCTTCAAATCCTTCAAATACTGTTTGCACAGCTAAAAAGACTACTTTGTCGTTGTCTTGTAAAGCATCCACCATCTTTTTTAAATTAGGTAAACCCGCACTATGGCAACCTGGACACCAACTTTGAAAGCAATAAATAACTTTAAACTTACCTTCAAAATCAGCTAATTTTATTTCATCTGTTTTATTTCCATTAGCATCTACCCAGTTTTTTACATGAAATTCTGGCGCTTTAAATGTTCTGTTTTCTATGGTTTCTGTACTCATATCTTTATTTTTTTAGTGAAAGGAACACAGTATTAATTTGAAGCGGAGTAAAAGTGAGGAGTTAAAGCAGGTAATTAAATTAGTTTGCAAGAACTAGAATTTAATAAAATTGGTTCAATAAAAGCTTTAAGCAACCTCACTTAGTATTATACAACTATACGCTTTCGTGTTTTCTTTACTTTTATTACGATACAAAGGTACAGCCACACGCTTCCAAAAGGCTTATGCATATTTCCTCACTTTTTGTACTTTTTGCTCATAGGAAATAAAATAAACTGTATTTAAAAAAATAATTAGAACTTTATGCTAGATTCTTTTATAAAGAAAGTTTTAAGTGAATATAAGTTATGGGAAATCTTTTGATGAATAATTGTCCATTCTTTATTGGTAATAAAGAAGCCTAATATGAGTATAAATAAAATTTGAAAATCATATAACATCATAAAAATGGCAATCCCTAAATGTAGGAGCGCTGCAGCTATTAAAAGTAAAAACTTGAATCTTTTATTCCAAACTAAGAAAGGGAAAAATAATTCTATAATAACAGCTCCATATGTTGTTAGTGTAACAAAGAATCCATTTTTAACTAAAGCAACATTCCAAGGTGTACCTCGAAATCTTTCAGATCCTAAAATATAATAAGTGGCTACACCATTAAACCAAACATCAGCGTTAATTTTATGTAGTGCTGATACTAAGTAAACTAAACAAAAATGAAAGCAAAGTGAGTAACCACCTAAATTTGAGAGCAAGTTTCCTATTTGCCTAGAATATTCACTTTTATATTTTAATGGGGTAATGCTGTATTTAGAATAGCTATCAATAAAAATGAAATATAAAATAGCAAACTTTAGAATATTGTCACCTCCATTTAAGGTAATCCATGCTAGATTTTGAGTTATTTCAATACAAATAAATAAGAAGAATACAGTAATTCTTTTTCCTATTCCTAAGAGAAATAATAATATTAATAGAATATATATACTATAGAATACATTAAAATTCTCTCTAACTAAGTGAGTGTTTATATTAAAGGTTTCTAAAAAAGGAGATAGATTAGGATATGCAAAAGAATTTCCTTTGTAAATAATATCATTAAATTGCCACATTATAATAATATCTTTTAATAGGTAAATACAAATAAATACTCTAAAAAAAGGAGCGTAAAAACTAAATCTATTCTCTTGAAGTAATTTATCAATCATTCTGTTAAAAATTTATTTTATCGCTTTTGAAGATTAAATTATCCAATGATTTTTTAGGGGCTTCTAATTCGTTTCTATCTGCAAACTTTGGCATATTAGATTGAACAATTTCTATGGTTAAAAAATAATCTTTAATATTTAAATTATTTTTCTTGGCAACAAACTCGGCGTATTTTTTTAATGTGCTAAAGTTGTTAGAAGATTGCACGTAGTTTTTCTCTCTTTCAATAATGTTCATTCTGTTTTTAAGAGAATCAAAGGGTGTTTTTTTATCATATTCAATCTTTTGGTTAATAGTAACTAAACCACTACTAATACTATTTAACGTGTTAGATAGTATATAGTCTAAAATATCTTCAGAAGAATTAAAAGGAGCTCTTGCGCTTTTCTTTTCTTGTAGTGTTTCCATTACTTCAAAGGTGTATGCTTTAGTTGAATCTTTTTTCGAATGAAAAGTGTAGTATAATCGATCATTATAATCTGGTGGAGGAGCAAAGAACCCCCATTTTTGAAAAAAGAAAATGTCGAAAGCTTGTTCCTGCTTTAATAGAGATATTTTTATATAGTTATTAGGACTTACATAAATAATTGTACATAGCCAATAAATAGAAAATATACCGACGATGAAATAAGGGAGTGTTTTTTTCATTGTTTCGATGTTTAAGGGGTAATTATTTTATGTAAAGAACTTTTAATTACCCCTTGAAATCATAAAGATTAATTTAACAATCTAAGTTTTAAGCTTTGTAAAGCTCTTGTTTGATCATCATCTGGATCTTCATCTTGATCAGGAGGATTGTCGCCACCTATAAGTCTTCTAGTTCTTAAACGTGCTGTAGCTCTTGCTGTTTGCCTTACAACTTGTCTTGTAGCTACTCTAGTAACGACAAGTGCTACTGCTGTGGGAGTGGCTACAGATTGATCAGCTTGTTCATAATCAGTTGAAATGGTGTATTGAATATTTTTCGAATCACCATAAAGCTCTTCCGATGAGTTACTGAAACTCATTAGAGTAAAAATTAAGGTTCCTAAGGCTATTACTCCTAAAGATTTAATTTTTTTCATAATTAATTTGGTTTGATAGTTATTGCCTACTCTTTTCGGTTTTCGGCTGCCCCAGTTATTTACACAAAATGTTATTAATACACGAACATTTCTCTAAGCTAGAAGAGAATGAAAAGATTTTTATGTAATAGGCATTTAGATAAATTATAAAGTCAGTTAGCTTTTTAAAAGCTTTGATATTTCTTTTTGATTAATCTAAAAAGTGTAGTACAAGAGAATTTCAGTAAGCAGTAATTTCATTTCGGGGGTATTCTTTATACTACTTCAAAAGTATAAATCAGTTATTGAATATTAAAATTTTTTGTTAATTTTTTAGTTTAAATATGTTTTTTTAACAATAATACTAAGGGTATATGAGTTGTGATAACTAAAGAACATAAAAAAACCTTGATAAAAATATCAAGGTTTTTATGGTGGTGCCTCCAGGAATCGAACCAGGGACACAAGGATTTTCAGTCCTTTGCTCTACCAA
>NZ_CAZEFZ010000032.1:0-1396 GCF_964511145.1 Tenacibaculum amylolyticum | reverse complement strand
TAATTGTGGTAGTACTGTACTTACTAAGGGAAGTTCACCAAGTGGAATTACATGGTATTGGCAAAGTAGTCTATCAGGTACAAGTACCTCCAATTCAAGTACGAGTATTACCAGAACAAGTGGTACGGTATATATCCTACGTGCCAGAAATAATAGTACAGGTTGTTGGGGAAATCCAAGAGTAATTAGTTACAGTGTTAAATCTGTTCCAAGTGTTCCGAGTACTCCTACGGTAGTAAATAATTGTGGAAATAGTAGGCTTACCAAAGGTACTGCGCCAAGTGGAGTCACATGGTATTGGCAAAGTAGCGCATCAGGTACGAGTACATCGGTATCAAGTACTAGTATTACTAGAACAAGTGGAAGCAGGTATTACTTACGTGCAAGGAATAACAGTTCAGGCTGTTGGAGTACAGCAAGAGCAGTGAATTATAGTATCAAATCAGTACCAAGTATGCCAAGTGCGCCTACCATTGTAAATAATTGTGGTAATACAGTACTTACCAAGGGTACTGCGCCAAGTGGAGTCACATGGTATTGGCAAAGTAGTACCTCAGGTACTAGTATATCAGTAACAAATAGTAGTATTACCAGAACAAGTGGAAGTACCTATTACTTACGAGCAAGAAACAATAGTACAGGTTGTTGGAGTGCAGTAAGAACAGTAAATTATAGTGTTAAAAGTATTCCAAGTATCCCTACTGCACCTACCGTGGTAAATAACTGTGGAAGTAGTGTACTTACCAAAGGTACTGCGCCAAGTGGAATCACATGGTATTGGCAAAGTAGTGCATCAGGTACAAGCACATCAGTACCGAGTACTAGTGTTACCAGAACAAGTGGAAGCACCTATTACTTGCGTGCAAGAAATAATAATTCAGGTTGTTGGAGTGCTGCAAGAGCAGTGAATTATAGTATCAAAACGATACCAAGCATACCAAGTACGCCTACCGTAGTAAATAACTGTGGAAGTAGTGTACTTACTAAAGGAAATGCGCCAAGTGGAATTACATGGTACTGGCAAAGCAGTGCATCAGGAACAAGTACAGCTACATCGACTACTAGTATTACTAGAACAAGCGGAAGCACTTATTACTTACGTGCAAGAAATAATAGTACAGGTTGTTGGGGTACAGCAAGAGCAGTGAATTATAGTATTAAAGCTGTTCCAAGCACACCAAGCACACCTACTGTAGTAAATAACTGTGGAAATAGTGTACTTACTAAAGGAAATGCGCCAAGTGGAATCACATGGTATTGGCAAAGTAGTGCATCAGGAACAAGTACAGCTACATTGACTACAAGTATTACCAGAACAAGTGGAAGTACTTATTACTTACGTGCTAGAAATAATAGTACAGGCTGTTGGAGTACAGCAAGAGCAGTTAGCTATAGT
>NZ_CAZEFZ010000031.1:0-19115 GCF_964511145.1 Tenacibaculum amylolyticum | reverse complement strand
TTCTCGATACGTTTCTTTTCCTTTTAGTCAAACAAACACTCGAAGTGACACCCCATTTCAAACCTACAAATCGAAATAATAAGTAGATTACTCCTTTCCAATTCATTAAAACACTAATAAATACCATCAACACGTGGTGCGGATCACTCTGCAACGCAACAAGGCTATCAACACGCGGTGCGGAACACCCTGCAATGCAACAAGACTATCAGCACGTGGTGCGGAACACCCTGCAACGCAACAAGACCATCAGCACGCGGTGCGGAACATCCTACAATACAACAAGACCATCAGCACGTGGTGCGGAACACTCTGCAATACAACAAGACCATCAGCATACAGTGTTTGCTTCTTTACAAGGTAACTAAACCACTCCATTATTTAAAAAGTACCTAGTTCGTTAAATAAAAAAGTAAGTATGAAATATGTAGAGTATACAATTATACCTGTACACATAAAATAAACCCCTCTTTTTAATTATATTCGCTTTGTACTTACAATAACAACAAGCGAAAGAAATAACTTTCATTCAAATACAACGTATTTATATATAAATGAAGAACTTTAAAGAAAAGTCTGATAAAATATGGGAGGTTGCCAACCTTTTACGAGGCGATTATAAAAGAGCAGATTATGGAAAAGTAATACTTCCTATGACTGTTTTAAGGCGTTTAGATTGTGTACTAGCCAACAATAAACAAAAGGTTTTAGACTATTTACCTAAAGTAGATAAACTTAAAGACAGTGCTAAAGACATTACCTTAAATAAAATAGCAGGTTTTAATTTTCATAATCGAAGTCAGTTTAACTTTGAAACCTTAATAAAAGACCCTACCAATATTGCGGCAAACCTTAGAAATTTTATCAATGGTTTTTCTACCAGTGCGCGTGAAATTATAGAGTATTTTAATTTTGATGACCAGATAGATCGCATGGACGATCCTAAAGCTGATATTTTGTTTAGGGTAGTAAAAGCCTTTCAAGAAATAGATCTTACCCATATGGATTCTATGGAAATGGGCTATGTTTTTGAAGACTTAATTAGGCGTTTTGCTGAACAATCTAACGAAACCGCTGGGGAACACTTTACCCCACGAGAGGTAATTAAGTTAATGGTAAACATGTTGTTTAACGAAGACACTAGCATGCTAACCCAAGAAGGAATTGTAAAAACCTTGTACGATCCTGCCTGTGGAACTGGCGGAATGTTGTCTGTTGGTGAGCAGTATATTAAAGAACTAAATCCTAAAGCAGATTTAAAAGTATTTGGGCAAGAAATTAATCCAGAATCCTATGCTATTTGCAAATCAGATATGTTAATTAAAGGGCAAGACCCTAGCCAAATAAAGTTTGGAAATACATTTACCGTAGATGGTTTAGAAGATGAAACCTTTGATTATATGCTATCTAACCCTCCTTTTGGAGTAGATTGGAAAAAGGCACAAAAGATTATAAAAACCGAAGCCGATAACAAAGGAATGAAAGGGCGCTTTGGTGCAGGGTTGCCAAGAATTAACGACGGATCGTTGTTGTTTTTACAGCATATGATTTCTAAAATGAAAACCAAAGGCACTCGTATAGGAATTGTATTTAACGGCTCTCCTTTATTTTCTGGTCCTGCTGGAAGTGGGGAAAGTGATATTAGGCGTTGGATTATTGAAAACGATTGGCTAGAAACCATTGTAGCTTTACCCGACCAGTTGTTTTATAATACAGGAATTTCTACCTATATATGGATTGTTACCAACCATAAAAGCGAAGCACGCAAAGGCAAAGTGCAATTAATTAATGCTACAGGTACCAAAGACGAAGCATTAATAGCAGAAGGTAAACTCACGGAAAACCGTTTTTGGAAAAAAATGGACAAGAGTTTAGGGAACAAGCGTAAAAAGATTGTAGAAGATACCAAAGACAAAGGCATTGATTTAATTACCCAACTATATGGTAATTTTGAAGAAAACGAGTTTTGTAAAATACTCCCTAACGAATATTTTGGCTACTGGCGTATAACGGTAGAACAACCTTTAAAAGAA
This sequence comes from Tenacibaculum amylolyticum, assembly GCF_964511145.1. NCBI lineage: Bacteria > Pseudomonadati > Bacteroidota > Flavobacteriia > Flavobacteriales > Flavobacteriaceae > Tenacibaculum > Tenacibaculum amylolyticum. The sequence continues at coordinate 17,082 of NZ_CAZEFZ010000031.1, read as the reverse complement.
AATGGTGAAGTAGTACTAAGCAAAGGCAAACCAAAAGCCGATACAAAATTGCGTGATTATGAAAACATTCCTTTTTTACAAGAAGATACTAACAAAACTTTAGTACCACAAAGCATACAAGAATATGTTAAGAGGGAAGTAATACCTCATGTACCTGAAGCTTGGATAGACGAAAAGAAAACTAAAATAGGCTACGAAATAAACTTTACCAAATACTTTTACGAGTTTACCCCTCTACGTTCTTTAGCAGAAATTAAAGCCGATATTTTAAAGCTAGAAGAAACAACATTAACCCAAGAAAAAAATATCTTAAACTAATGCAGGTCTACGAAAATTATAAAGATTCTGGTATTGAATGGATTGGGAAAATTCCTGCGCATTGGGAGGTTAAGAAGTTAAAAAGACTCGCAAAGATTTGCAATGGTCAAGATCATAAAAAAGTTTGGGATGAAAATGGTAGTTACCCCATTATAGGAAGCGGAGGTATTTTTGGAAGAGCTAAAGACTATTTATTCAAAGGGCCTTCTGTATTATTAGGTAGAAAAGGGACTATTGACAAACCTCAATACATTAGTAGTCCTTTTTGGTCAGTAGATACAGCATATTATACAGAAATATTCAAAGAAATTTCTCCTCGCCTCTTCTATTATTTATGTAAAACAATAAACTTTGATTTATATAAATATGGTTCTACAGTTCCTAGTATGACACAGGAAACCTTAAATCAAATCCCTTTTGCTATTAGTAACAATATTGAAGAGCAAACAACCATAGCCAATTACCTCGACCAAAAAACAGCGGAGTTAGATACTTTAATAGCCGATAAACAAGAATTATTAAAGCTATACGAAGAAGAAAAAACAGCTATTATTAATCAAGCGGTTACCAAAGGAATTAACCCAAATGTTACATTAAAAGATAGTGGTATTGCATGGTTAGGTGAAATTCCTGAGCATTGGGAGGTTTATAAACTAAAATATATTTTATCAGAAAAACTAATGTATGGGGCTAATGAACCTGCTAAGGAAGAAAATATTGAGCATCCAAGATACATCAGAATTACAGATTTTGGAAAAGATGGAGAATTAAAAAGTGATACTTACAAATCATTACCTCCAAAAATAGCTGAAGATTATCTTCTAGAAAATGGAGATATTCTTTTCGCACGAAGTGGAGCAACTGTAGGCAAAACATTTCAGTTTAAAAACTACAAAAAACCTGCGTGTTTTGCTGGTTATTTAATAAAAGCTAGTTTAGACTCAACAAAAGCTATTTCAGATTTTATATACTTTTTTACAAAATCAAACTCTTATGAAAATTGGAAAAATAGTATTTTTAATCAAGCTACAATTCAAAATATTGGTGCTGATAAATATGCTATGTTAGAATTAGCTCTTCCACAAAAAATAAACGAACAACAGGAAATCGTTGATTATATAGAAGAACAACTAGCAATAATAAACGCAAAACAAAAGAAAACAACAACACTAATTAAGTTACTTACCGAGTACCGTACCGCTTTAATTAGCGAGGTAGTTACTGGTAAGATAAAAGTCCCTCAATAAAACTATGACACTCTGTACTGCTCACATACGCCAAATAAATGATACCGAAGAACTTGTTTTTGCTACCGATAGTTGTTTAACGGGTGGTGAAAAATGGAAACATGGCATTAAACTCTTTGAATTACCTCGTAAAGATTGTTTATTATGTTTTGCAGGGAATACCATTCGTGCGTATCCGCTAATTTTAAACTTGGTATCCTCTATTCATTTAAACAAATACTTGCAATCGCCTTCAGCAACTTTAGAAGAGGTATTGGAGTACTTATCGGAGCAATTTACAGAATTAGTTTCTAAAATTATTTCTGAAGTACCCGGAGAAAACATACACGAATTACGAGGCGATGCTAAATTCTTGTTTGGTGGCTGGGATTGGCAAAAGGGAAGCACAGGAGCTTATAGAGTATGGAAACTATATTATAGCGAAGATGCAGAAGGTTTTGTGTTTGATGAGCTAACAGAAGATACTACCAAAACACGATTTTATGTTTTTTTAGGAGATCCAGAAGAAGCTATAGAAGAAGAAGCTAAACAACGTTTCAAAAAAATATTAATAGACGAAGATCTTATTGATGCTAAATTAGATATGGAACCACTACGTGTATTACGAGATATTTCTATAGAAAAAAAGATTAGAGAAGTAGATGGTAGTTTACAAATTGCAAAAGTATACAAATCGAACAGAACAGAGTTTTTTGGTATTTATTGGGCCTCTAGTAAAGGAAAACCTTGTTTTCAAGGAAGAGAATATAACGAAATTAATAAACCTTTAATACGATATTTTAATCCAGATACTTTCGAGATTTTTGAATCAGACTTACCTAATAAGCTTAATGATATTAACGAAGAGTTATATCAAAACGATTATGAACTAGTACGAGAATGTTATGATAAAGATGGTTTTTTAAAAAATGAGGTTACAGAAAAACAAAAACATACTCTACGTATGGTGTTTAAAGAAGTAGCCTATCGTCAATTCTTACTACAGCAAGAAACTCACATGGAAGTTAATGAGCTAAATACGGAGTATATAGAAGAAACTTCCGAAGAACCTGATGAAGCGGAACAAGTTGCTAATTTTATAACTGCACAGGAACTTGAAGGAATTATAGCTAAAGCTGCTGTAGCTACAAAAGAAGACGATGTGGAAACAACTACAGAAAATACAATAACAAAAGAAACCTCTGCTAACCAACAATCATAACAGCTATGAGTATAACTACAGAAAAAACTTTTGAAACTGCCATTATACAAGCGTTAATAAATAATGGTGGCTACACACAAGGAAATGCAGAAGATTACAGCAAAGAATTGGGTTTGTTTAAATATGAAATTATTCATTTTTTACAAGAAACCCAACCCAAAAAATGGACGAAACTAGAAGCTATACATGGTACACAAATACACAATCGCATAATACAACGTTTGTATAAAGAACTCGATTTACGAGGGAGTTTAGATGTACTACGCAATGGTTTTGTAGATTATGGTATCCGTTTTCAATTGGCATATTTTAAACCCGTTTCGGGTTTAAACCCAGAAACAGCGGCTTTATATAACAAAAATCAGCTAAAAGTATACCGCCAAGTATATTACAGTAAAAAGAACACCAATTCGGTAGACTTAGTTATTGCTGTAAATGGTTTGCCTGTAGCTACCTTTGAGCTTAAAAATCAATTTACAGGGCAAAACCTACAAGATGCTTTAAAACAATACAGTACTACTAGAGATAATAGAGAACTCCTATTTACTTTTAAAAAAAGAGCCTTGGTACATTTTGCAGTAGACCAAGACGAGGTGTTTATGACCACGCGCCTTAATGGAAATAAAACTTATTGGCTACCATTTAATAAAGGATACAACAAAGGTAAAGGAAACCCTAAAGCAGCAAATGGAGATTATAAAACCAGTTATTTATGGAACGATATTCTTACGAAAGATAGTTGGTTAGAAATTATTCAACAGTTCATCCATTTACAAACAGAAGAGTACCTAGTAGATAACAAAACCTATAAAAAAGAAACTCTTATTTTTCCACGTTACCATCAGCTAGATGTAGTACGTAAAGTAAGTAAAAACGTATTACAAGTACATGCTGGTACCAATTATTTAATACAACACTCTGCTGGTTCAGGTAAAAGTAATTCTATTGCATGGCTTGCTTACAAACTTACAGGTTTACATACCGCTGCTAACGAACGTATTTTTGATGCAGTAATTGTGGTTACCGATAGACGTGTATTAGACCAACAACTACAAAATACCATTTATCAGTTTGAACATAAATCGGGTGTAGTACAACGTATAGATAAAGACAGCACACAATTAGCTAACGCGCTACAACACGGTACTAATATTATTATTACTACACTACAAAAATTTCCATTTGTTGTAGACAAAGTAGGTGCACTCCCAGATCGAAAATATGCGGTAATTATAGACGAAGCCCATAGCTCGCAAGGCGGAGAAGCTAGTAAAAAAATGAAAGAAGTATTAGGTGTAACCTCTTTAGAGGAAGCTGCTGAGCAAGAAGCTACTGATGATTTTACTGGAGAGGATCTTATTAACAAAAAAGTAGAACATTCTGCCGAAAGCCGTGGTAAACAAAAAAACATTTCTTTCTTTGCATTTACTGCCACTCCAAAAGAAAAAACATTAAAAGTATTTGGACATAGAGATGCAGAAGGGAAACCAAAGGCTTTTCATTTATACGCTATGCGCCAAGCGATAGAAGAAGGTTTTATCTTAGATGTATTACAAAACTATACTACGTACGATTTGTATTTTAGATTAAGTAAAGCCATAGAAGAAGACCCTAAATTAAATAAGAAAAAAGCAAATAAAGCTATTGGTCGTTTTGTTTCTTTACACCCACATAACCTAGCACAAAAAACCGAAGTTATTGTAGAGCATTTTAGGCAAGTGGTAATGCATCGTATTGGCGGTAAAGCTAAAGCCATGCTAGTATGTGGATCTCGTTTACATGCCAAACGCTATTTTGAAGAATTTGAACGATATATAAAAAATAAAGGATATACAGATTTAAAAGTACTAGTTGCTTTTTCAGGAAAAGTTATTGATGACAATACCTCTTCCGATGGTGTTGCTGAGCCAGAACTTACTGGGTTTGGAGAAAAAGAGCTTCCTACTGTTTTTGAAAAAGATGAATATCGCATTTTAATTGTAGCAGAGAAATATCAAACAGGCTTCGACCAACCTTTATTACAAACCATGTATGTAGATAAAAAATTATCGGGTGTAAAAGCGGTACAAACTTTATCTCGCTTAAATAGAACCTGTGCAGGAAAAATAGATACTTTTGTATTAGATTTTGTAAACGAAAGAGAAGATATTTTTAAATCTTTTCAACCATATTACGAAACTACAACTGTTTCTGAAGAAACGGATATCAATCACTTATACGATCTTAGGCACAGATTAGATCAAATGCAAGTGTATTGGCAAAGTGAAATAGACAGCTTTGCAAATGTTTATTTTCATCCAGATACTAAATTAAACAACCCTAGTCAGCAAAAATATTTATACTCTTTTACCGATCCTGCTGTTACCCGTTTTAAAGCACTTGAAAAAGAGGTACAAGATGAATTTAAGAAAGGCATACGTACTTGGACCAATTTGTATTCTTTCTTAGGGCAGATAATGCCTTTTCCTGATATGGAGTCTGAAAAGTTTTATGCCTATGCTAAACTATTACAAACACGATTGCCTAAAAGAGACCTTTCGGAAACCATACAGTTAAATGATGAAATTGCCTTAGAGTATTATCGTTTACAAAAAATAAAAGAAGGTGCTATTGCATTAATCCAAGGAGAAGATGGAGAGTTAAAAGGAGCAACAGAAGCTGGATTAAAAAGACCTAAAGAAGAAGAAGCACTACTTTCTGAAATTGTTTCTGTATTAAATGATCGGTTTGGAACTGAGTTTGAAGAAGCAGATAGGTTGTTTTTTGAATCTATAGAAGCTGAATTACTAAAGGATGAAAACTTAAAACAACAAGCTATTGTAAACAAAGAAGATACTTTTAAATATGCTTTTGAAGATGTGTTTATAATGAAGCTAATAGAACGTATGGAGGAAAATCAAGAAATATTTGAAAGAATATTAGAAGATACTTCTTTTGGTGATTTGGTTAAAAAAATTATGATGAAGAGAATACATCGAAAGTTTAATAATCAGCTATAAAAAGAAAACTATGAACACACTAAAAGAAGACATCCCCGATTTTCAAAGCATAATGCTTCCTATGCTGCAATTGTTAGCAGACGGACAAACCAAAAACCTAAATGAGGTAATGCAATTACTTACAATGCATTTTAAATTAAGTCCAGAGCACTTAAAAATAAAAGTACCTAGTGGCCAAATGGGCTTGTTTAGAAATCGCGTGGGTTGGACACGTAGCCATTTAAAAAACGCAGGTTTAATTAGTTACCCCAATAGAGGCGAGTATCAAATTACCGATTTCGGAAAGGATTTCTTGGCGAGTAATCCAAACCAACTGAATTTAAAAGTATTAAAAAACATGCCTAAATACCAAGAGTGGGCTGCTACTTTTAATCAAGAGTCTAATGGGGTTGCTACTCAAACGATAAGAGAAAATACAGAACAAACACCTGATGAGGTTTTAGATACAACTATTAAACAAATTCACCAACAGTTAGCCGCTGATTTATTAGACAAGCTTAAAAGTAATAGCGCTAACTTTTTTGAAAATTTTGTGGTTGATTTATTAAAAAAAATGGGGTATGGAGAATTTCGTGAAGAAGCCGCCAAAGTAACTGGACAAACTGGTGATAATGGCATTGACGGTATTGTTTACCAAGATCGTTTAGGTTTAGAAAGCGTATATATTCAAGCAAAACGTTATAGTGATACTACAGTAGGTTCTCCAGATATTAGGAATTTTATAGGATCGTTAGCACTACAAGGTGTTAGTAAAGGAGTATTTTTAACTACCTCTCGCTTTTCTGAAGCAGCTGTGCGAACAGCACAAGAAAGCAAACAACAGAAAATTGTTTTAATAAACGGAAAAAAGTTAGCAGATCTTGCTATTGAGTTTAATTTAGGAGTACAACAAGATAGAGAGATTATACTTAAAAAAATAGATACCGATCGGTTTGATGAGTAACTTACCAATTGTTTAAAGTGTCTAAAGAATATAAACATCAGTTGAAACAGTCTCATTAAATATAATGAATATTGTTAAAATTTAACCATTCAATTTATGTATTACCATGTTTAACATACCAAAAGGTTATTCTCCTACTAAGATTGCTGAAATGGTTGCCAACAAATACACTATCAAAGGCTATGTATTAGATTTTTCTTTAAAGAGTTTACAGCAAGAGATAGACCGTATCTTGGCAAACGAAACAACAGTATTAAAAAATAAAGATACTTTAGAGTGTGAGTTAACCGCTTACTTTGGTGAAACTTTATGTAGATTGTATGAATTTTCTTGGTCGGGCACATACGATCGTATGAAAACTGGGATTAACTATTATACCTGTAAAATAGTGAGGGACGGTTTTGAGATATGGCCAAGTCATTTTTTAGGGTATTATATGAACAATGGAAAAGATGATGTAGGTAGTTTTGAAAAGTATATCAATGGGTTACTTCCTAAAATTAACAATAAGAGAGTTTAATTTCTTTACCTATTGTCAGTTCGAGTACCGACTAAAAGGAGGTGTATCGAGAACTATTCCAATACCCAAACACTTCTCGATACAAAATTAAATTCCGCTTGGGGCTACATTCAATTTTACTCGAAGTGACAACTCGCTTTAAACCAACAAACCAAACCACCTGTCAGTTCGAGTACCGACTATAAGGAGGTGTATCGAGAACTATTCCAAAACCCAATCACTTCTCGATACAAAATTAAATTCCGCTTGCTACATTCAATTTCACTCGAAGTGACAACTCGCTTTAAACCAACAAACCAAACCTCCTGTCAGTTAGAGTACCGACTAAAAGAAGGTGTATCGAGAACTGTTTCAATATCCCAAACTCTTCTCGATACAAAATTAAATTCCGCTTTGCTGCATTCAATTTTACTCGAAGTGACAACTCGCTTTAAACCAACAAACCAAACCTCCTGTCAGTTCGAGTACCGATTAAAAGGAGGTGTATCGAGAACTATTCCAAAACCCAAACACTTCTCGATACAAAATTAAATTCCGCTTGCTACATTCAATTTCACTCGAAGTGACAACTCTTTTTAACCATCTAAATCGTTTCTTTTTCCTTATTATGTATTTGTTTCTGTTGAAGTATTAGTATTATAAGCATAGGTTGTTGCATAATCTTCCAAATCATATGAAGCAGTAGTGGTAGTTGTATTATTTGTTGTAGGCGTACTTAAAGTTGTTGTTAAAAACAGTAACAATGATGTAATAAAATCCATAATATATTTGGTTTAAAGTTAATGTAGTATATGATTTAGGGGATCATATCCTTTGTAATACTAAGCTATATTTCCTATGTATCTACAAGTTAACGGTACAATATATCCACTTCCATTACTTCTTACACAACAAGTACATGCTTGTGTTCCATTAACAATGCAAGTATCGCATGTTACTTTCATATTTCCTCCAAAAGTTTCTTTCATTTCGGCTTTACTTAATTCTTTAGTTGACAAAGATTTCAATTTCTCTATAGTATTCATATTTCTATTGATTAATTTATTTTGCTAAAAATACTTTCGTTAAAACAAAAATCCCTCACCTTTTTCGGGTGATTTTTCAAGTATTTAAACTACTTGTTTTCAGCGTTTTAATAATTGAAGGGTAAGAATTCGGGTAAAAGAAGAGATTTTTTAGATTTTTTTTAAAAAAACTTTTAAACAAAGATAAAAAAATCTAAAACATGTAACTAAATTTAGCTAAAAGGTTTATTTTGGATAATTATATTTACCCTAATATTTATAACTTCAAAATAAAGTACAATGAAAAAAGCAGGATTTATTTTAATAATGATATTTAATTTATTTGTATTTACCAATTGTGTTGATTCTTCAAAAGAGTTAGAACAGTTAAAAAAAGACGAAAACACGTTTAATTCATTAAAAATAGATAAGGATGAAGTGGAAAGCCCAGACGATAGAAAAACAGACAATTAATATTATTCTTACTAACTAAGATTTTATTTATATTAGCAGCTTAAATATTGTAATGATATTTAGAATTAACCCCGAAATAAATCAATAATGAACAAAATACTTTACAATCAACTAAAACCAGTCTTTGGTTTATTTCTTATTTAATTCTAAAATCAAAAAAACGTTATAAGGTTCTACTAAAAACCTAAAAAATTACTGTATTATATTTACTCTAGTATTAATTTTAAATAGAGTAAAAAAATGAAAAAATCAGTATTTATTTTAGTAATGTGTTTTTGTACAATTTTATTAACTAGTTGTATAGATCAATCTAAAGAATTACAAGAAAGAATAGAAAATAATGAAAGGCTTACCGAACCATCAGACGACGGAACAATTAAAGACACAGACCCAGACGACGACGGAGAAGGTTAAAAATAAATTTACAGGAGCATTAGCTGTTATTTTATTAATTATTGGAGTAACAGCTTCTTTTTCTCATCGTTTTTTTACACCTGCAAAAGACAATCCATTAATTTTAGAATTAAATAAAAAAAGATCACAACTAAAAAAAAGCTGGGACGAAAAAGAGCTTTCTCTTGATAATCTTTTTAAAAATAACTCTCTTAGTAAAGAGAAATATTTTGAAATTAAAGAGCGTAATAAAAAACAAAGAGTTAGTGATTTTAAAAACATCAGTAGGGAAAGAAAAGCTTTAGCACATGATTTTAGTTTTAATGGGCGAAATAGTATACATTACTGGCTTTGGGTTTTTGGTGTGTTTTTACTAATGTTTATTATAACTATTTTTTCTTCATTGAAAGATTACAAGTTGCATAAAGCAGGTTTATTAAAATGGTATGAACCTTATGCAAATATTGTATTTACCTTAATTTCTCTTTTTTGGTTGTATCACACTATCTTCAAAAAAAACTATGATTTTAGTATTGATTTTTATTTAGTTGCATTATTAATTGTACTAATTCCTTTATCATATTTCTTATACCATTTCATAAGGAGAACTTTTACTATTGAAGAAAAACTACTAGAAAATATTAGGAATTTAGTCTCCCATGTCTTGCATAATACTAAAGAAGATAAGGAAAATGAAAAATGGGAATTACTAGATAAAATTTCAAAAAATGGGAAATAATAAAAAGAAAAAAGAAATAATTAGTCATTTAGAAAAAACAAATCAAATAAAACTAAAAGACAAAGAAAATCAATTAACTATCATAAAAAAGCAGGAAATAAAAATTAAAGAACTCAAAAACAAATCTTTAAAAAACTTAGTTCAAATTGGTTTTATAGAATCTAATTTATTTTTTACCTAAGTAAGCTAATAATGATTCTTTTGTAGCAGTTATCTCTGCTAATTTTTTGGCAACTCTAACTTCGATAATATTCGAAAAAATCTTTCTTTTCATAAATTCTTCCTCCTCTTCTGCAACAAAATTTATTATTTCATTGATAAAAAATTTTACACCGTTCTTCTCATAATAAATATCATCTAACGTTTCTTTAGTCCCAGTTAATAACCATTCTTTAGAAAACTGAGGGTATTTATTGTTAATTATTGAAGCTAAATTTCTACTAATAGAAGCTTTTCCTCTCAGAATTTTATATATACGTTCAGGTCTTTCAAAACCTAAAGCTTCTGAAAACTGTTTTGGGTTTTCAAAGTTTAAGTCTTTAATAATAAAATTTATTACTTCAATAGATTTTTGAATTCTTATATCCATAGTTTTAAAAAAAACAACAAAAAAGTTGCAATACAATAAAAAAGTTGTATATTTGTGTATCGACCTAGTTCAAATATAGGTAAATTATACTTGATAATCTTTAATGAGGATTTAAAACTCAAATGCAAAAAAAATTATCTTTTATATTCCTCTATTTTATAATTAGTTAAGTAAACAATAAATTAATATTCTATGGCTCAACGGGGGGCTATTTTCCGTGAAGGGGTGGGAACATATAGGGTTTTTCGGAGGGAACCTTATTTAATTCCCTAAGATGTCACCTTTTTTTCATTGGGTGGCTTATCAACTCAAGTATGAAATATTACTTGGGTTGATTTTTTAATAAGAAAGAGATTGAAAACAAAATAAAGTATCTTTATAAAAAAATTAAACTATTGCTAATGATTTAAAACAAATTATTTATGAAACACCTCCCGACCTACCTAATACTGCTATGCGGTATGTATTGCTATGGGCAAAAAGACCATACACCTAAAAGCCCTACGGCTTCATTTCCTGCTAATAATATTCATATAGGTAAAGGAAATATACCTAAACCCTATACAGTCAACAATCATTACCAAAATCAAATATTGATTAATGGAAATAAGACTTTTAATTCTTATGAGCAGGATAGAATGAGAGTTGAACAAGAGCTAAGAGAAAAGGAAAGCCTAAAACGTGATATTCAACTACAATTGTTAAATACATTAGATTTAAGCTTGCCAAGTAAAGCAACTACACAACAAGCTAAATATTACAAAAAAGCTTTTGAAAAACTATTGAAAACTAATATAGATAGCTTTTCTATAAAAGATGCGACCTTTACCGTTGAAAGTGCTTTTTATGATAATCAACGAGATTTTGAAGAATTTAATAAAACTGTAAAGCGAACAGGGGCTTTTTTACGTGAAAAGATGAAAGATTTTAACTATGACCCCAATAGTAACTTAGCTAAAAATCTTATCTTATTTCAATTCTTTGCCGATACCTTAGAAATAAAATCAAAAGGTTTAAAACATCTTCCTTTACGATATGATTTCAACGATTATAAAGGGAAAAAGAATTGGCGAAATATGTTTGTAAGTAAATTATTAACTACTGGTAAAGGGCAATGTCATTCGTTACCTCTTTTGTATTTAATACTAGCCGATGAAATCAAGGCAAAAGCGCATCTTTCATTATCGCCAAATCATACTTATATTAAGTTTCAGGACAATAAAAAAAAGTGGTATAACGTAGAACTGACAAATGGAATGTTTACTACAGACACGTATATTTTGCAAAGTGGTTATATTACTTCGGAAGCCTTACAAAATGGTATTTATATGCAAGAGCTTACTAATAAACAATTGCTTTCACAATCATTAAATGATTTAGCAATGGGGTATATTAGTAAATTTGGGTATGATAACTTTGTAAAACAGATTATAGACAAAGCACTAGAATTGCACCCTAATAATATCAATTCAAATATTTTGCTTGAAAATTATCTTACTTATCAATTTGAATACGTTACAAGAAATTTACTAGGTATTAACCCGAGAAATAAACAAGAATTACAACAAATAAGGAAGTTTCCTAATGTGGTAAACCTATTAAATAAAGTTAACTTGGCACAACAAAGAACGGATAATTTAGGATATAAGCCTATGCCTTCTAAAATGTATCAAAACTGGTTAAACTCACTAAAACAGCATAAACAACAACAAGAGGACAAAGAACTAAAAGAAAGATTTAAACTAAACATAAAAACATTAAAAAATTGATACGAAAAATAATATTTATAACATTAATACTTTTTAATATTCTACATATTAAAGCGCAAGATTTTCTTTTTGAAAAAAGCTACGATACTTTGGTTAATATGCTTGAAAATCCTAAGACTTATAATTTTAAAGATGCTGTTTTTAGTGTTGAAAATGCATACTATAACGGAAATCTAAATTTTGAAGATATTAATTATCAAATAGAAGGTTTAAAAGACTTTGTAAAAAAAATAAAAGCTAATAGAGTTTTAAAATATAACGATACAGATAAAAACAAAATAAGTACTTACGCCGCTGTTTTTTCAGTTATGAACGATAGTATACCTTTACATATAAATAATAAAAAACTTACTTATTACCCTTTTGTATATGATTTTAACGACCCTTTTGGGAATAAAGATTGGGATAATATGTTTGTATCTAAATTATTAACCACAAAATCGGGGAATTGTCATTCATTACCGTATTTATATAAAATCTTGGTGGAAGAAATGGGAGAAACAGCACATTTGGCTTTAGCTCCTAACCACATTTATATTAAACAAAACAGTAAAAGAGACGGATGGTATAATACAGAACTAACAAGTGGAATTTTCCCTATAGATGCTTGGCTTATGGCTTCGGGTTATATACATATTAACGCAATTAAAAATAGCGTATATATGAAAGCATTAAACAATAAAGAAAGTATAGCCTTATGTTTAGTTGATTTAGCACAATCGTATAACAGAAAATTTCCAGAAAGTAACTACGAGTTTGTTTTAAAATGCTGCAATAAAGCCTTAGAATATTTCCCTAAATTAGTAAATGCAATGCTCTTAAAAAGTGAAATTAAGAGAAAGCAAATAGAACTTTTTTTAAAAGATAATAACGCTAGTTTTCCTAATGATATTTTTAAGTATAAAGAAACCGCACTTTTATTTAAAGATATGGAGCAATTAATAACACAAATACATGAAATAGGTTATAGAAAAATGCCAGAACAAATGTATTTAGATTGGTTGGTATCTTTAAAAAAGGAAAAAGAAAAATACAGTAATAATAAAATTAACACCCTAAACACTAAATAATATGAAAACGAAAAGATTATTAACATTATTAATTACAATTATCTCTTTAAATATTGGGTTTGCTCAAAATGATAATTTAAGCCCTGAAGAAAAAGCAAAAAGAGAAAAGAACATACAAGCGGGCAACCCGTTTAAAAAGTTTGGATATACCCCTAAAATTGCAACATTAAGCAAAGGAAAATATTTAGAGTTTCACGACTTAGATAGTATTGTACCTATAGGCTCAGTACTATATAATGTAAACACTAATAAAATTGTATCTTTTAAGCAAATAGACACCTTAGAGCTTTCAGAAGCTACTTTAAAACCTGAGGTAATAAGTAGGTGGTTTTCTCCTGACCCATTGGCAGAAGAATTTCCAGACTGGTCGCCTTATAACTTTGTAGAAAACAATCCTATTAGATACGTTGACCCTGACGGTTTAGCTCCTGTAGATATTGTTTTAAGAGGTTCTAATAACTCCAGTATAACTATTGAAACTGATTTAATAGATGTTGATGTAGACGCAGGCTTTTTAGTAGGTGACTTAGGCGGAAATTATTCTTTTAGTGGTAATGATATTTTAACAGCGGGATTGGATATTGTCGGGGTTATAGATCCCACGCCTATTTCAGACGGGTTAGCAGCTTCTTTGGAGTTTAAAAGTGGAAATTATGGCGGCGCTCTTTTAAGTGGTTTGGGAATATTTCCTTATGTTGGTGATCTTGGTAAGGCAGGAAAAATACCAAAGCATATTAAGACTATAAAAAATGCTATTCATGGTAATTCAAAGGCTAGTAAAAAAGTACAACATGGTTATGAAATTTTTAATAAAAAAACAGGTGAAATTTTAGAGTATGGTATAAGTGGGCAAAAAAGAAGCAAAAAGCAAATAGCAAACGGAGGTTCACCAAGAATAAATCAAAAATTAAAGAAAAAATATAACAATGATTCTAATGTTGGAGGTAGAGTTACAAAAGATGGCATCAAGGGAAGAAAAAAAGGTTTACAATGGGAGCAAAACCAAGTAAATAAACATGCTAAAAGAAAAGGAGAACCACCAATAAATCAAAAAAGACCTAAGCCTAGTAATAATTAATATAATGAGTTTACATCAAATAGATTTAAGAATACAATACGAACATAAATTAACTAATAGATTTACACCAGAAACGTTCTGTATAGCTGAGTTGTACCATTCTTTTTTAAAAAATTACAATACTAATAAAGTAAAAAAATGTAACATAATAGTGTCAGATAATTGGGGGGAAGATTTAGGAGAGTACACCAATTGGAGTGATAGTAAAAGCATTAAAATTGCTTTAGATTTTAAGAATTATTTTTCCCAAGATAAACACGATAAAAAGAAAATAATTTTAGATAAAATCCATAAGGGAATGATCGAAATAGCCAAAAAAGAGGGGTGGCAAATTAATCCGCTTTTAGATGCTTATAACTCTTGTATTGAAGCTAACTTAGTTTATCAATTCGATGTAGGTAAACCCAAATTATCTCCTAATAAGAAACACAAAATAGGTTTCTGGTGTAATTGGGATATTGATGTTTTTGAAGTTTACAGAGTTTTATATGATAAAAAGGGAACAGAAATAAGCAGAGAAAAGTTTATATCAAAAAAACCCAATAACGGAGAATTTGTTTATTATTTAAAATGGAAATGGTTAGATAATTCAAAAGTATTAGTTGAAGATAAATATAAGTATGGAGATAATGAAAAATGGACGTTAAAAATTGAAGCTTAAACATTTCAGACAATGAAATAAAAATAATTAAATCTAACGGTAAAAGTTTATATAAGGCAAATGTGAAAAGATATTAGATACAGTTTAAAGATGAATTTATACTATTTACACTTAGGTTTAGATTACTATGATTATATAGAATCTAATAACGATTTAAGATATGAGTTTCAAAAACACACTAATTTTATAGATGATTATTTTTCAAAAGAAATAAGAAAATTAAAATTAAAAACAGATGGTACTTTTAAAATGATTGCGATTTCACCAACTGAATTCGAAATAAAAAAGAGTTCTGTTGTACCTGATAAAGCTTTAAAAGTTAACCTATCATTTAATAAAAAACGATATGAACAAATAAAAGCTACAGAAGATTGTAGTTATTATTTAGAACTCTTAGAAGAAGGATTTAAAAAAGCAAATGATTATAAAAAAATTCATCTACAAGAATTATTAAATGTAATCCAGAAATTTAAAGACAATGATTGTAAAAATGAATGGCAGCACAAAAAAAAGCGTTCTAAAAGTGACGACTTAGAAGTTATTTTAAATTGTGAGTTTACGACAAATCATTTTCAATTAGTGGCTATTATAAATCAAATATCAACTAAAAAAGAATTAGCAAAAGGTGTTGTTATGAGGACGGATACAGGAAGTTTTATACATGAGGGGATGTATAAAAATATCCTTATTGATAAAGATATTATTGTTACAAATGGAAGTGACAAACCTATAATTAAAATTAATAAGAAAGCTGCTTTAAAAGGAGAGTTAAAATTTAAAATACTAGGTGATAAAGAAATAAAAGAAATACTTTCTTATGGCTTAGATATATAGGTATTTAAAAATGCATTTACGCAAAAATGATTGAAAAAGAATATATTAAAAGGGTTACGCTTGTAAAACCTGTTTCAAAAGAGCTACTAGAAAAAGCGGAACGAAAAATAAAATATAGATTTCCTGAAATATTCAAATATTTCTACACTATAGAAACTAACGGTATTTATATAGGGAATAAAATTTTATATAGTGTTTTCAATCCAGAAGATAAAAAAACAACTTTTAAAAGTTTACAAATAATCAATAACCCGTTTTCGGGTTATTGGTTTAAATATCATCCAGAATTTTTTAACGATTATGTGATTATAGGTGCAGACTTAAATAATTGTTATGCTATTTCTAAAACAGAAATAACAAACAACCCTACGATTTATATATGTAAAAACCCTAATACAAAAAGTAAAGTTATTATAGAAAAATTAAACTTTGATTTGAAACAATTGATTTATATAATGGCTAGAAATAGTATTAAATTATTTACCTAAATAATTTCTTTCTTCTAATATTATTTTAATAACTTTTCGTATTTCTCTATGCTTTAATTCAATTTCGCTTTTCTTTTCATAACCCTTATAAGGAAAACCAATTGCAGCAAGTGAAGCTAGCAGAGTAAAACCATTTATTAAATCTTTATTTAGTATTCCACCTATTAATATTTTAATTATAAAATTATCACTTTCTTTAAGTTTAGCTAATACAAAAGGTAAGGCTACAAGTACCAAGGCTATCAAAATAAAATTAAAAAGTATTGTTTTTAGAAGCTTTTTTCTTTTCTGCTTACCTTTTTCGTTTAATACTACCTTGGAATCAGTATCTATTTTTAGAAGTTCTTCATTTGTAAGGCTTTCAAGTTTTTGTTTCTCAATATAAATATTGATGTCTCTACCTACTTTAATACTTTTATTATTATCAAACATATTTTTAATTTACCACTAAATATAAAATTTACACGTTAAAAAACAAAGTGTTATAATAAACTCATTATAACACTTTATATTTTTAAAACTCTACATCTTGTATGTTTACTTTTTCTTCGTTAATTATCGGGTTTAATTTCCCTGAATAAATATTGTATTGCAGCTCCGCTAAATTTCGATTTTGATACCTGTTTTTATCTTGGTATACATAATGTTGTTTGTAGTCTGCAAATTTTTCTACAAAGAGTATGCAATCGCCATCGTAACCACTTTTAGAACCGCCGCGCATTTTCCCGTCGGTTGTTTGTTGAAAGATTACCAGA
>NZ_CAZEFZ010000030.1:0-74285 GCF_964511145.1 Tenacibaculum amylolyticum | reverse complement strand
CAGGAATCGAACCAGGGACACAAGGATTTTCAGTCCTTTGCTCTACCAACTGAGCTAAGGCACCAGCGTAATTGCGGGTGCAAATATACAATCTTTTTTTAAATCCAACCAAACAAAAATGTAAAAAATCTATTATAAATTTGCTATCCTCACAAAATGAACAAATGGATTTAATAATTGATGTTGGGAATACAAGAGTGAAAGTTGCTGTTTTTGAAAATAATACGTTAATAGAAACTGTTGTTTTCGATAAACAGGAAATAATTCATGAAATAAAAAAAATTATAGGAAAGTATACTATTAAAGGGGCTATTATTTCGGCTGTGGCTACATTATCTGAAGAAAAAATAGACGAATTACATAAAGTTTTAAACTTATTAGAGTTAAATCATGAAACTAAAGTTCCTTTTACAAATAAGTATACGACACCAAAAACGCTTGGAGTAGATAGAATAGCATTAGCATCATATGCAAATACAAAATATAAAGGAAAAAACACATTATTAATAGATGCTGGTACATGTATTACATTCGATTTTGTAGACAAAAAAGGAACGTATTTAGGCGGAGCAATTTCACCAGGATTGAAAATGCGTTATCAATCATTACATAATTACACTTCAAAATTACCGTTATTAACAACAGATACTCCAAAAAGTTTTATAGGAGACAATACAAATAATTGTATACATGTAGGAGTTGTTAATGGTATTATTAATGAAATAGATGGTACTATTAATCAATACAAAAGCAAATATGGAGATTTAACAGTTGTTTTAACAGGAGGAGATACGATTTTTTTGGCTAAACAATTAAAAAATTACATATTTGCCAATCCAAATTCAGTTTTGGAGGGATTACACGAAATTTTGATTTATAACAGAGCGGATGATTAAGAGACTTCTTGTTGTAGTTTTAATAACAATATCAACATCAATAGTAGCACAAAGAAACAGTTCTTCACCTTATTCTTTTTTTG
Organism: Tenacibaculum amylolyticum; assembly: GCF_964511145.1. NCBI lineage: Bacteria > Pseudomonadati > Bacteroidota > Flavobacteriia > Flavobacteriales > Flavobacteriaceae > Tenacibaculum > Tenacibaculum amylolyticum. Next base: position 73,306 of record NZ_CAZEFZ010000030.1, on the reverse strand, counting down.
GTATTGGAGAAGATATTAGTAGTGCAACAGTAGAGCAATCCTCTATGGGAGGGATAGGTGTTGCATTAAAAGACTACACTCATTTAAACTTTACAAACCCTGCAGCAAATGCAGATCTAAGATTTACAACATATGGTATAGGAGGAGAGTTATCACTCTTGAATATATCAAATACTACAGGAAGTGAATCTGGAAATACAACTAGTTTACGTTATATAGCTTTAGGACTTCCATTAGGGAAAAAAGCTGGTTTTTCAGCAGGTTTACAGCCAGTATCTACAGTAGGATATGCTTTATTAAATAGAGTAGATGATAGTAATGGAGATTTCTTACAAATAACAAGATACCAAGGAACAGGTGGAGCAACTCGTTTATTTGGAGCTTTTGGTATTAATATATTAAAAGATTTAGCAATAGGTATTGAAGCTGGATTTGTCTTTGGAAATATAGATAATAATATTTTCGATCAAAGATCGGGAGTGAGCTTATTAACAAAGTACGAAAAGGAAACAGTTGTAAGAGGTGGACAGTTTAAGTTAGGAGCTCAATATAAAAGAAAACTTAAAGATAAGTTGGAATTAAATATTGGAGCATCTATTCAATTAGAAAATAAATTAAATGTTACTGGTACAGAAAGACTTTATTCTTTTAGTTTTTCATCAGCAGGTACAGAAGTGCCTAGAGATACATTATACAACAGAGCTGTTAGTGGAACATTAACAAATCCAATAAAAACTATTATTGGAGTTGGTATCGGAGAAGAAAATAAATGGTACACGGGTATCGATTATGAGTTTCAAGATGCTTTTGGTAATGAAGGAAATATAGTACAAGGATCAACTTATAGATTCGAAGCATCTAATAGATTATCATTAGGAGGATATTATATTCCTAAAATAAATTCCATTTCAAGTTACTGGGATAGAATTACTTATAGAGCCGGTGTTCGTGTTGAAAAAACAGGGTTACTTGTAGATCCAACAAATTCAGGGAATAATTATACCTCAATAGATGATTTTGGCATAAATTTTGGTTTTGGGTTACCAATGCCTAGAGATTTATCTACCTTGAATGTTGGGTTAGAATATGGTCAGAAGGGAACAACTAGTAATAATTTAATAAAAGAGAGCTACTTTAATATAAGATTAAGCTTATCTTTGAACAGTGCTAACTGGTTCAAAAAAAGAAGAATAGATTAACAGAAAAAACTGATAATGATGAAAAAAATAACATATTTACTGACGGGATTATTTTTGTTTGTTGCAGTAGGGGGAAATGCTCAAGCAAGTCAAGAGTGTAACATTAAATACAACTTATTTAAAGGAAATGTTAGCACAAAGAAATTTACAGAAGCTAAACCAGATTTAGAATGGTTAATGGCTAATTGTCCTAAATTATCAGTTAATATTTATAAATATGGAGTTAAAGTAGCAAATGCTACAAAAGATGCAGCGCTTGCTAAAAAGGTTTATGAAACAAGATTGGCAAACTTTCCAAACAAAGGAGTTGCAAAAGCACATAGTGATTATGCAACATTCTTGTCTAAGAATAAATTAGGTACAGATGATGAAATCTTTGCAATCTTAGAAAAAGCGTATAAAATCTCTCCAAAAGATATGGGGGTTAAAAACATCTATATCTATTTCCAAGGAGTAACAGATAAAAATAAAGATACAAATCCACAAAAAGTATTCGATACATATGATGATGTAATGGAATCGGTAGGTGAGAAGTTAGATGATTACACTAAGAAAATTGCACCATTATTAGTAAAAGATTCTTTAGGTACAATCGATTCAAAAGAAAAGAAAAGATTAAGAGCTTATACAATTAACTCAAAAGCGTTAGGACAAATCGAAGGCGGATTAGATGCTAAAATATCTGAAATAGCAACTTGTGAAAGATTAGTTCCTATATATACAAGAGACTTTGAGGCGAACAAAGCAAATGGAGTTTGGTTAAGAAGAGGAGTTTCGAGAATGTATAACAAAGGTTGTCAAACAGATCCATTATTTGAAAAAATGGCTAAAGCTTATGCAGATGTAACACAATCAGCAGACGCATTTAACTTTGTAGCCGGTATTTTAGATAGAAATGGAGATGCTAGTGGAGCTGCTGCAATGAGAAAGAAAGCATTTGACTTAGAAACTGATCCATTAAAGAAAGCTAGATTAAAGTTAAGAGAAGCTCAAGGTACAAGAAGCAAATCTAGAGCAAGAGCTTTAGCGTATGAAGCATTAAAATATAACCCAAATATGGGGAAAGCTTACTTATTCATAGCAAGTTTATATGCTAAAAGTGCAAACTCTTGTGGAAAAGATGAATTTGAAAAGAGAATGGTATATGTAGCAGCTTTAAATAAAGCGTTAAGAGCGCAAAAAGTAGATCCAGGTTCTGGAGCAAGTAGATATATTAAGAGCTACAGAGGAAACATGCCTTCTAAAAAGTTAATCTTTACAAAAGGTGTCGCAGGAGGAAGTTCATACAAAGTATCTTGTTGGATTGGAGAAACTGTACGTGTACCAAAATATTAATGAATTTATATCATAAACATATCTATAAAAACATTGCTGTCATTAGCTTGATAGCAATGTTTTTTTCTTGTACTAATGATGCAAAAAAAGTACGAGATTTACTAGCTGATAAAAACCTTCCTACTGGAGTTGCAAAAAACGCATATCATGTATACAAAGATTCAGGAAGGATTAGCTCAAAATTGATAACTCCATTATTACACGATTTTTCAAACAGAAAGCAACATCCGTATAATGAGTTTCCTAAAGGAATTAAAATTATTACGTTTGAAAATAACGGAAAAGATTCTACAACAATTACAGGAAATTATGCTATTTCTTATGGGAAAACTAGAGTTTCAGAAATTAAAGGAAATGTTGTAGTATTTAACCATACAGATAGTACGAAGTTGGAAACAAATCAACTTTTTTGGGATCAAAGAGAAAAATACTTTTTTACAGAAGACGGATTTCGTTTAACCACACCAGAAAGTGTAATAAACGGATTTGGATTTGAGTCTAGACAAGATCTTTCTCAATGGATAATGAAAGATATTACAGGAGAAGTAGAAACGAAACAGGAAGATATATAATGGATAAAATTTGGAAATATACACAGTACGGTTATATAGCTGTAGCTATTGTGTTAGTTATAGATGCAATAACAAGATGGAATACAGATCGAGAACAAGCTTATTTTAGCATAGCTTTTGCTGTATTTATGTTGTTAATTTTCTTATTTAAACGTAACTTTAGAAAGAAAATAGAGCGAAGAAATAACCAAGGAAAATGAGTTACGAGATCATCATTATAGTTGTCTCAATATTTTTCTCAGCTTTCTTTTCAGGTATGGAAATAGCTTTCATATCTGCTAATAGATTGCATATAGAATTAGAGAAAAAAAAAGGCGATTTTTTATCTAAAATCTTATCTAAAATAACCGAAAAATCTTCCCGATTTATTACCACTATGCTTGTAGGGAATAACATAGCATTAGTTGTATATAGTTATTTTATGGGACAACTGTTAATGAGTTGGTTTCAATATTTTCTTCCATCTAATTATGCTATAGTAAATACACTTTTAGGAGAGTTACAATTACTTACACAAACATTAATCTCCACAATTGTAATTCTGGTAACGGCCGAGTTTCTTCCTAAAGCGATTTTTAGAATCTATGCTAATGAAGCATTAAAAATTTTTGCAATTCCAGCGTATATATTCTTTTGGCTTTTTTATGTCTTGTCTAGTGTAATATCTTACGTTTCTGACTTTTTTTTACGAGTATTTTTAAAAACAAAGGAAAATGAAGTTCAAACAGAGTTCAGTAAAGAAGAATTAGGGAATTATATTTCTGAACAATTAGAAACGAGTAATGAAGATGAAGAAGTAGATTCTGAAATTCAAATATTTCAAAATGCTTTAGAGTTTCATAAAGTAAAGGCTAGGGAAATTATGGTTCCTAGAACAGAGATTATTGCGGTAGATTTACATGAAACTGTAGCAAACCTTAAAGAAGAATTTATAGAAACAGGACTTTCTAAAATCATTGTTTATAAAAACTCTCTAGACGATATTATTGGATATGTAAATGCTTTTGAGTTGTTTAAGAAACCAAGAACTATAAAATCAATATTACTTCCGGTAGAAATAGTTCCAGAATCTATGATTATTAACGACGTACTAAACGTGTTAATGAAAAAAAGAAAAAGTATTGCAGTAGTTGTAGATGAATATGGTGGTACCTCCGGAATAATTACGGTAGAAGATATTGTTGAGGAGTTGTTTGGAGAAATTGAAGATGAACACGATAGTCAAGAACTTTTAGAAGAAAAAATTAATGAAGAAGAGTTCAATCTTTCTGCTAGATTAGAAGTAGATTATTTGAATGAAGAATACAATCTAGATATTCCAAAAGAGGAAGCATACGAGACATTAGGAGGGTTTATTATTAACCATACAGAAAGCATTCCAGAGCAGGGAGAAGAGTTGGTTATTGATAAATTTTATATAAAAATAACCAATGTAAGCTCAACAAAAATAGACACAATCCATTTCAAAGTCGTTTCTGGAGACAATTAACCTGTATACCTTCAATAAATTAAAGCAGTAAAACTGCCAAAAACATTGCATTATTTAATGCGAAATTGTATTTTCGCACACTGTTAATAAAATAAATGTAGTATGGCAATTTTATCGAAAATTAGAGAACGTTCTATGTTCTTAATTCTTGTAATAGGTTTAGCGTTATTCGCTTTTGTATTAGATCCAACAACTTTATCGGATTTCTTCAATTCTAGCAAAATAAACGAAGTAGGAGAAGTTAATGGAGAAGCAATTTCACGTCAAGAGTTTGCAGAAGCTCTAGATAATTATAAAGCTCAAACAGGAAACCGTTTATCGGAAATGCAAGCAGCTAAAGCTGTTTGGAATAATTTAGTTCGCCAAAAGATCTATGCTACACAATTAGAAGAAGCAGGAATTACTGTAGGAGAAGAAGATATTTTAAATGCTCTATACAATACAGAGTTTATTAAAAATGATCCAAGATTTCAAACTACAGGTATTTTTGATAAAGAAAAATTCAAAGAGTTTTTAGCAACTATTAAAGCTGAAAATGGCGCTGAATGGAATAATTGGAGACAATATATGGCTTCAGTTAAAACAAATCTTCAAAAAACAACGTACGATAATTTAGTGTCTGTTGGTTTAGGAGCTTCTTTAAAAGAAGGAGAAAACGAATACATTACAGAAAATACTAAAATCAATGCAAACTTAGTATACTTACCATATACAAGTGTTGCAGATAGTTTAGTAACTGTAACGAAATCAGATATAGAAGGCTATGTAAAGAATCATGCTTCTGAGTTTGAAGTTGAAGCTTCTAGAGATGTTAAATTAGTTAAGTTTGATGTTATTGCAACTCCAGAAGATGAAGCTGATACAAAAACTGAAGTAGCTGCTTTAATTGAAGATTCAACTAATTCACAAGGAGCTAAAACACAAGGTTTAAAATCAGCAACAGATTATAGATTGTTTTTAGAAGAAACAAATTCTGATATTCCTTTCAACGATGCTATTCAATACAAGTCTCAAGTACCACAAGTAATTGCTGAAGAGTTATTCGCTGGAAATACAGGAGATGTATTTGGACCTTATAAAGATCAAGATTTCTTTAAAATTTCTAAGATTACTGAAGTTTTAGAATTACCAGATTCAGTAAAAGCAAGACACATCTTAATTCCGTTTATAGGTTCTAATTCTGCAACTGCAGATACTAAAGAAACTGAAGAAGAAGCTAAAAAAATAGCTGATAGCTTAGTGACTGTTATCAAAGGGAATAAGTCAAAATTCGCTGAGTTAGCAAAAGAGTATTCAGCAGATAAATCAAATGCAGATAAAGGTGGAGAATTAGATTGGTTTGCTTATAACAGAATGGTTCCTGAGTTTAGAGATTATACATTCACTAATAAAACAGGAGATGTAGGAGTTGTAAAAACTGTTTTTGGTTTCCACGTAATTGATATTCAAGATCAGAAGAACTTCCAAAAAGCAATTAAATTAGCGACATTTGGACGTAAAATTGAGCCTTCTGAAGCTACTGAAAATGCTGTTTTCCAAGATGCTGAAACATTTGCATTAGAAGTATCTAAAGGAAAAAATATAGATGAAGCAGCAAAAGAAAAACAATTAACTGCTTTACCAGCTGTAGGATTAAAAGCTTTAGATGAAAATGTACCAGGTTTAGGAGAAGAAAGAGAAGTTATTACTTGGGCGTTTAATAAAGATACTAAAATAGGAGATTACAAGCGTTTTGATGTAAATGGAGGATATGTCGTAGTTACATTAACTGGAATTACTAAAAAAGGTTTAATGCCAGTAAGTAAGGCAACAGCTAAAGTACGTCCAATCTTATTAAACGAAAAGAAAGCTGCAATACTTGATGCTAAACTTAAAGGAAATACATTACAAGAAATAGCTACTGAAGCTAAACAAACAGTAAGGTCTGTATCTGATGTGAACTTAAAATCACCAACTTTAACAGGTATTGGTTTTGAGCCGAAAATTGTAGGTGCAATGTTAAATGCAAAAGAAAACCAATTATATAACAAAGTGCCTGGGGACAGAGGAGTATATGCATTTGTTGTTACTGGAAAAACAGCACCAACAGCATTACCAAACTATGATACATTCAGAAAAAGATTAGCAAACCAAAGAAAGAATCAAACGTATAATATGTATGAAGCGATTAAGAAAGCTTCAGATATAGAAGATGGAGTAAGTTCTTTCTATGGAATTCAACAGTAAATAATACACATTTATTATCATAAAAAAACTGAGCTTTAAAGCTCAGTTTTTTGTTTTTTATATACTAGAGTATTACTTCTTGATAAACTTGAAACTCTTTTTTCTTTGTTTATTTCTTACTGTTAATATATATAGCCCTTTTGCTAAAGAAGCTACTTTTTCTGATAATATAAATGAACCATTGTAATTTTTTATTTCTTTTTGAATGCTCAATTCACCATTTAAATTATGCACAGCAACAGTAACTTCATGTATTTGATCATTACTCGAGGTGTTTTTTAGTTCAATTGTAGTATCAATTAAGTTTGAAGTAAGACCAATACTTAATTGTTTAGAATTGTTAGTATATGTGCTATTAATCTGATCGTTTGATAATTTACCTATCGTAAAACCAGAAATAACAGAGCGGACAAATTTTTCATGCTTACCAGTTATATGAATACTATAAGTTCCAGATTCAAAATCAGAAGTGTCTAAATAAAACTCTTTAGTATCTTCATTATAAGAGAAATTATAGGCATAAGAATCGTTTTGAGTTGTATTACCATATAAATCTCCAGTTTTAGTAACCAAGGCATCAACAGCAATGTTTTTAAGAGGTAAATTAGTATTTGCGAAAGAAATAGTAAGTAAATTATTTTCTTTTCTAGGAATATACTTCATTTTAGGACCATTAGGAAAACGAATAAAAGCGGCAAATTTAGAATTTCCCTCAATTGAAATAGGAGTGGTAGATGTAGGTAGTATATAGCTACTACTATGTTTAGATAATTGCAGTCCTTTTACTTGTTGTTTAGGGTGTGTCCTAACGAGTTGCTTTTGATGAGAAGACAAGATGAAATCATCGCTTTCTTTTTCGTGAAATACCTCTATAGTAAGCTCATCGTATTTAGTATCGGGTATAATTTTATCATAAACATTTTCTGAATTTATGATTTGATAATCACTAAAGATAATTGGTTGAGAAACTGTTTTTTTTGAAGTAGGCTTCACTAGTGGAGTATTTAGAATAGGTTCTACATATTTCCAAACATATTGTCCCAATGCAATATCTACATGGTCTAATTTAGCTTCTCCCTTTTTAAATACATAAGTTCCGCCTGGTCGCAAAGAACTACTATAAGGAGTAACTCCATCATTGGTTCCTTGTGCTAAAAACAAAGTAGCACCACTAGTAAACATAAGAGGCGCTAAAATGGTATGTCCGTTTTTAAAACCAGAACCACCTAAAATAAAAAACTTTTCAGGTTGGTTGTTAGCTGCATTGTCAAAATGAGGTCTTACCACATCTCTACAATAATACGTTGTAGAAGTAGCGCTTCCTTCATTTAAGCCTGTTTTACGCCAAATCCAATTAAACCACCATTTCTGTGAAATATCGGCTAAATACGTACCCCAAAATGGAGTTCCTAAAGAAATAACACGTTTTACTTTATCTTTTTTATGATGTGTAAACATAGCAACTTCTGCAGCTTTACCACCATTACTATGTGCAATAATCGTAAGCCTAGGAATAGTATATTTTTGAGTAATAATATCAATTGACTCGGCAAGTAATTCTCCATTTACCCACATACCTTCACCTCTTGTTGTAGCAACAAATACAACTAAATAACCAGCATTGTATGCATCTTCATAAAATGTATTATTGGTGAAAAATAATTGGTTTAAATCAATATAGCCATGATTAAAAAGTAAAATTTCACCATTAAAGTTTGAAGGTTTTTTTCCATAATGAATGGTGGATTTTACTAAAGGGCCAATAAAAAAAGAACTTAATTTCTCAGGTGAAGGGAGTTGTTTTTCTATAAAATTTTGAGCAGTTAAAGTTATTGTACATAAAAACAGAACAATAATAATTTTTGTTTTTGTCATTTTGAAGGGTTTAAAATGTTAATTGGTTAAAAAATTAACGTTTTAAATATGAAAATGAAAACAAGGTGGAGTTTTAGTTATAATTTTTATGAGAAAACAGATTTTTACAATGGATTAATAACTTTTTTAAATTACTGTTATAAAGTGGTAGTTTATCGTTATTAGTAAATATTTTACTATAAATACAATAAAAAAAGCAACTCATTTAGAGTTGCTTTTTAATTATAATTTAATATTGTTTTAAGCATTTAAAGGCTTTCCATCCCAAGCTGCTTTAGCCGCTTCTTTCACAGCTTCAGAATATGTTGGATGTCCATGACAAATACGAGCTAAGTCTTCAGCAGAAGCTCTAAATTCCATTGCAACGGCAGCTTCCATAATTAAGTCAGCTACACGAGCACCAACCATATGTACACCTAATACTTCATCAGTATTTTTATCTGCTAATACTTTTACAAAGCCATCAATATCTCCACTAGCTCTAGATCTACCTAAAGCACGCATTGAGAATTTACCAGCTTTATATTCAACACCAGCATCTTTTAATTCTTGCTCAGTTTTACCAACAGCGGCAACTTCTGGCCAAGTATATACAATACCAGGAATTAAGTTATAGTCAATATGAGGCTTTTGTCCAGCTAAATATTCAGCAACAACAACACCTTCTTCTTCAGCTTTATGCGCTAACATGGCACCGCGTACTACATCTCCAATAGCATAGATATTAGAAACATTCGTTTGTAAATGATCATTTACTTCAACTTGTCCGCGCTCAGATACTTTAACACCAGCATTTTCTAAAGCTAAACCTTCAGTATAAGGGCGACGTCCTACGGCTACTAAACAGTAATCTCCAGTAAAAGTAACTTCTTCACCTTTTTTATTAGTAGCTTTTACAGTTACTTCCTCTCCATTTCTTTCAACAGCTGTTACACCATGACTAACATTGAATTTTACACCTTGTTTCTTTAAAACTTTTGTTAATTCTTTAGAAACGTCTTTATCCATTGTTGGAGTAATAGTAGGAGCATATTCAACTACAGTAACATCAGCACCTAAACGCTTGTACACAGAACCTAATTCTAAACCAATAACACCACCTCCAATAACGATTAAGTGTTTAGGTACTTCTTTAAGTTTTAAAGCTTCTGTAGATGTAATAATACGTTCTTTATCTATAGTAATAAACGGTAAGCTAGAAGGTTTAGAACCTGTAGCAATAATAATGTTAGTTCCTTCAATTACTTCAGAACTACCGTCATTTTTTGTAACTTTTACATGCGTAGCATCTTCAAATGAACCTAAACCTTCATAAACATCAATATTGTTTTTGTCCATTAAATATTTAATACCACCAGTTGTAGTTTCTACAACATTTGCTTTACGAGCTACCATTTTACCAAAGTCGAAAGAAGGTTTTTCAACAGAAATTCCATGCTCTTCGAAATGATGTACAGCATCATAATAGTGGTGAGAAGAATCTAATAAAGCTTTTGAAGGAATACATCCAACATTTAAACAAGTTCCACCTAAAGTCGAATATTTTTCAATAATAGCTACTTTAGATCCTAATTGAGCAGCTCTGATTGCAGAAATATATCCACCAGGTCCAGAACCAATAACGATTACATCGTATTTCATCTGTCTATTTTTTAGTGTTCAGAATAATGAGAACAAAAATACGATTATTTGTTGAAAATTCTTCGAATTCATATCTTTAAAAACTTAAAACTAACAATATGAAACATCTAAAAAAAATAGGAATAGCCTTGCTGGTTATTTTACTGTTGGCGCAGTTTATACAACCCACAGAAAATAAAGGAGAAGCCACTTCTTTATCTTCCTTTATAGAGGAAACAAAACCAAATAACGAAGTGCTTTCAATATTAAAAATAGCATGTTTCGATTGCCATAGTAACATAACTCGTTATCCTTGGTATAGTAATATTACACCAGTAAATTTTTGGATGGCACATCATGTAGAAGAAGGGAAGGAACATTTAAATTTTTCGGAATGGTCTTCGTATTCTCTTAAGAAGAAAGAACATAAAATGGATGAAGTTTGGGAAGAAGTAGTGGAACATGAAATGCCATTAGATTCTTATACTTGGACACATGAAGATGCTCGATTAACAGAAACACAAGTAAAACAACTTGTTGAGTGGGCAAAGACAGTGCAATCGAATTATAAAGAACAGTTAGCTAATTAATGCAAAAACTATTAGTAATAGGTTATGTTTGGGTAGAAAAAACTACTGGAGCAGGTAACCGAATGATGCAACTTATTGAGTTGTTTAAGGAAGAAGGGTGGCAAATAACTTTTGCAACACCTGCTCAAAAAACAGTAAATTCTCTAGATTTAACAACTCTAAATATTAATGAGGTTGCCATTGAGTTAAATAATATTTCTTTTGATTCTTTTGTTAAAGAATTAGAACCAACTGTAGTATTATTTGACCGATTTATGATGGAGGAACAATTTGGATGGCGTGTAGCAGAAAATTGTCCAAATGCTATAAGAATTTTGGATACTGAAGATTTACATTTTTTACGAAAAGTACGTCATCAACAACTTAAAAAAGGAGAAGAACTTACGAAAGAAGCCTTATTAGAGTCTAATGAAGCAAAAAGAGAAATTGCAGCTATGTTACGTTGCGATTTAAGTTTAATCATTTCTTCTTATGAGATACAACTATTGAAAGAAGTCTTCAAAATAGATGAAAGTTTGTTATACCATCTTCCCTTTTTACTAAATAAAATTAATGTACAGAAAATTAATAGTTGGCCTTCTTTTGAAGAAAGGGAACATTTTACTTTTATAGGGAACTTTTTTCATAAACCAAATGTAGATGCTGTTGTACAACTAAAAAAAATATGGAAGTTGATTAGAAAGAAACTTTCAAAAGTAGAAGTACATATTTACGGTGCATATGCTACACAACAGATAACAGAACTACATAATGAAAAAGAAGGTTTTATTATAAAAGGTTTTGCAGAAGATGCGTTAGAAGTTGTTAGAAAAGCAAAAGTAGTAATAGCACCACTGCGTTTTGGCGCTGGGATTAAAGGAAAACTAACAGAGGCAATGATATGTGGAACTCCAAGTGTTACTTCATCAATAGGAGCAGAGGGAATGCATAATGAACTTCCTTGGAGTGGATATATTGAAGATGATCTAGATAAATTTGCTGATAGTGCTATTAATTTATATACAAATAAAAAAGCATGGACTTTTGCTCAAAAAAATGGAATACAAATTATCAATACTTTATATGATAAAGATATACTTATTCCAAAATTTTTGAATAGACTGAATGAGCTTCAAGAGAATATTAGAACTCATAGAAATAATAATTTTTATGGAAGTATTTTACAACATCAAACGTTACAATCCACAAAATATATGAGTAAGTGGATTGAGGAAAAGAATAAAGAAAAAGAGTTGTAGTAAGTGTATAGACAATATAAAAAAATACGGTTTCCTTAACTTAATCGGATGAGAAAACCGTGTAAAATTACAATAATTAAAAAAATTATAGTTTATGTTCTAATTTTTCTAATCTTTTTTGCAGCGCTAATAGTTTTGTATTTAGATCTTTTAAAAGTTTATTTTCTTTTGTTAGCGCATCTATTTTAGAGTTTTGTTCGTCAATTGCTTTTTTATGCGCATTTAAACTTTTTTCTTGAGCAATAGTATATAAAGTTAATTCTTCTATTTTCTGCAATAATTTAGAGTCCATTTCCCCAAGGAATATCCCATTTTTCTCTACTTCTTCAGCACTAGGAATGTCTTTTAAATGTCCTTTGTCTTTAATATGGTTTTCTACTTCAGTAAGGGTAGGTAATTTATAATCATCATAAAAAACAAAATCAGACCAGCCTGTTTCAACTTTAATTTCTTTTGCTCTTATTTTTCCATTTACAGCTAATTTCCAAGAACCTGGAGTTGTAGTTCCAATTCCTACGCTACCATGGGCTTTGATAACCATTCTATCTGCATTATAATATGCACCATTCCAATATGTAGTGTGAAAACGAATATCGCCATAATATGAACTACCAGCAGGATTAGGATTTACAGAGTATATACCTGAGCCTCCTCTACCAAAACTTAAACCTCCTTTATAAGTTACTTGCCCACCAGTATTGTGAATAAGTGCTCCAGAAACAGATTCTGATATTATAAAAGTAGGTTCCTTTCCGTTTGGAAGAAAACTATTTTGAGTAGTTCCAGAGTAATTCTTAAAATCACTATAAGTAGCGTTTTTACCTCTTACTTCTAATTTAGCTTTAGGGTCGCTAATTCCAATACCAACAAAGCTATTACTTCTTAATACAGATAAAGCCATAACATCTGGCTGACCTATTAACCCAATACCATTTCCTTTATTAGTTCGAAGAAGAGACCAATCTCCAACATCATTATCTCTGTAGATTAATAAGTCTGTATTACTATTATTCATCTTAATTATGTTTGATTGGATAGAGCTTTTAGCAATAAGATTACCATTATGACCAAATGTTATTACTCTACCATTATTGTAGTCGTTAAAATATACAGCATCTGTAGTTCTATCGTAATCAAAGCCTCTAGCTTCAGAAAAACGTATTTGGTCACTTGGCACGTTAAGTTGTGCTTTAACTATTGAATTGTATCCTAACATAGCAACAATAGCAATCTTAATTTTTGTTTTCATAATTTTTATTTTAATTATATACGAAAAAATGAAAGCATTAATTGTTGTAGAAAAGATACATAGCAATCACTTTTTCATAGTTTTTAGTTAGCAAATTTAAAGAAATTTATAAAAAAACTATTATGCGTAATTAGTTAACGGTTTGTTTTTTCTGAGGAATTAATTGTGAATTTATTGATTTTTAGGGTTGTAATCTAAAGGTAATAAATTAGCAAAAGACTCGAAAGCCCAATAACCTTCATTAAAAGTAGCTGTAGGATCAATTAAAATTCCTGCTGGATCTATTTTAGATTTACCATGTAATAATACAAGATTAGATGTTTGAACTCCCGTAGGTTTTCTCTTTTTTCCAAAAGTACCTGTTAGATAATTTTCTTCTTCAGTTTCTTTAGTGTACACAACCATTAAATAATCTTTAAAATCTAAGAAAGGAATATTTTCTGTTCTAGAAATCATAGCACTGTAAGAGTCTAGATTACTTTTATAAAGATAGTCTCTGTATTTAGGCAATCTAGCTTTTCTCAAAGTAACTAGAGCACTGTCTAAAGGAGTGATAGGAGTATCAATTTTTTTAGTAAAGTTTACGGAGTTTCCATGTAATTTTATGAGTTGTTGGGCATGTTGAATTTTTTCTTCTGACGGTCTTTCAGGGTTTGGTACTCTTTTGAATTGATGGACTAAGAAACCATCTTCTTTTAAGTTCTCTGAGAGTAAACTTCTTAAAAAATGCATTTTAGACCCATTAAAAGCTTCTAAGCGGTTTTTCTGCCACTTTTTTCGGACAGATTTGCGTAGGTTTTCATAACGAGCATAACCGCTGTAGTATAGTTTATTTTGATCTAAGGTAAAATCCTCTAAATCATAAATGATTTTATACCCCAATCCATTATGTTTAATTATAAGAGGTTTTCGAGTTGTAGCGGTAAGGGAGTTTGTTTTGGAATCGAAATCAAAATGAATGTCTTTTTCATTCATAATTTTGCAACTTTCGGCAAGTTTAGATCTACCTAAGAAAGCTTTTTTAAAGCGATTTAAATTATACTTCCATTCATCATCGTATACAATTTTTGAAACTGTTACTTCGTCTAATAATGCAATATCTTCTTTTAGCGGAATCGTTAAAAAAGGAATAGAATCATGCGTGTTTAAGGTTTGTTGATATGTTTGGTATCCTAGGAAAGAAATCACTAAGGTGTAATTACCTTTTGGTATTTTTAATTGAAATTCTCCTTTACTATCAGAAATAGTGCCTACGGTAGTATTGTTAAAAAAGACGGAAGCACCTTCAAGAAGAGTATTGTTTTCAGAAATAATTTTGCCTTTTACAATTTGCTGTGAAAAGGTAAAAATACTGATTAACAAAAGAAAAATGGTAAGCCTCTTTTTCATATCAACGAATGTTTTTATAAAAATAGAAACTTACCAGTTATTTTAATACAATAGTTTGTTAATTATTGTTAATCAATCCTGCACGTTTTAATAGAGCCTCAGGTTTTGGTTCTTGTCCTCTAAAACGTTTGTATAATTCCATAGGTTTTTCTGTTCCACCTTTAGACAATACATGGTCTTTAAATTTTGTAGCAGTTTCTTTATTGAAAATTCCTTCTTGTTGAAAGTATTCAAAAGCATCAGCATCTAGTACTTCTGCCCATTTATATGAGTAATACCCAGCAGAATAACCACCTTGGAAAATATGTGAAAAAGCTGTGCTCATACAATTTTCAGCAACATCAGGATATAATCGAGTATTTTCAAAAGCTTTTAATTCGAATTCTTTTACTGAAGTTATTTTCTCTGGATTTGCTTCAGAATGCCAACTCATGTCGAGTAACCCAAAGCTTAACTGACGAAGTGTTTGCATTCCTTCATGGAATGTTGCAGATTCTTTAATTTTTTGCACATATTCCATAGGAATGATTTCTCCAGTTTCATAATGCTTAGCAAACAACTCTAAAGCTTCTTTTTCATAGCACCAGTTTTCTAGTACTTGACTTGGTAATTCTACAAAATCCCAAGAAACAGAAGTTCCAGATAAGCTACTGTAAGTCGTATTGGCTAACATTCCGTGTAATGCATGTCCAAACTCATGGAATAGTGTCGTAACTTCATTAAAAGTAAGTAAGGAAGGCTTTGTCTCTGTAGGTTTAGTAAAGTTACAAACAATAGAAACTTGTGGGCGTTCATTTACTCCATCTTTAACTTGCTGTGATTTATAAGAAGTCATCCAGGCACCATTTCGTTTTCCAGGCCTTGGGTGAAAATCTGCATAGAAATAAGAAATAAAGTCACCATTAGAATTGGTTACTTCGTATGTTTTTACATCTTCATGATATTTATCGATAGTATCAATTTCTTGAAATTGTAAATCAAATAAACGGTTTGCCACTTCAAAAACTCCATAGATTACATTTTCTAACTTAAAATATGGTTTTAAAAGCTCTTGATCTAAATCGAATAATTCTTTCTTTAACTTTTCAGAATAGTAAGCACCGTCCCATTTTTGAAGTTGCTCAATATTATCAAGCTTCTTAGCATAATTTTCTAAATTTTTAAACTCACGTTCCGCAGCTGGCTTAGCCTTGGTTAATAAGTTATTTAAAAAAGTTAATACTTGTTTTGGTGTTTCCGCCATCCTTTCTTCCAGCACAAATTGTGCATGCGATTCATATCCTAATAGTTGTGCTCTCTGATGGCGAAGAGTAACAATGTCTAATACGATTTGTTCGTTATTATTATCATTCTTTTGAAATCCTTTTTTGCCCATAGCAATAGCTAACTCTTTACGTAATTCTCTATTATCAGCATACGTCATAAAAGGAATATAGCTAGGATAATCTAAAGTAAATAACCATCCTTCTTTATCTTTTTGTTGCGCTAATAGCTTAGCGGCTTCTTTAGTACTATCAGGCAAACCTTTTAAATCATCTTCATTTGTGATAAGTAACTCATAAGCATTGGTGTCTGCTAATACGTGCTCTCCAAATTGCAATGAAAGTTTAGCTAATTCTGCATCTAATTTTCGTAGTGTTGCTTTTTTATCATCGTCTAAATTAGCACCATTTCTAGCAAAACCTTTGTATTGTTTTTCTAGCAACATGTCTTGCTCTGGTGTTAAGGTCAAAGCATCTTTTTGATCGTATACAGTTTTTACTCTTTTAAATAAGTCTGCATTTAAGATCATATCATTTTTAAACTCACTAAGCCAAGGAGAAATTTCTTTAGCAATTGTTTGAATTTCTTCATTAGTTTCAGCTGAATTCAAATTGAAAAAGATAGCAGTTATTCTGCTTAATTTTTCACCTGTATAATCCAATGCAACGGTGGTATTTTCAAATGTTGGGGCTGCTGAATTATTTACAATTGCTTCAATTTCTTCTTTTGCAAGTTGTATAGCTTCTTTTATGGCTGTTTTATAGTGCTCTTCCTTGATAGATTGAAAAGGAGGAGTATCAAATTCTTTTAATAAAGGATTGTTAATCATTATTGAATATTAATTTTAATTAAAGGGTATGTACAAATACTAATTTTAAAAGAAAGTATATAATTGCTAAACATAAAACCCAATATTATTAATGAAACAAAACCTCACAAATTGATGAACTTGTGAGGTTTATTATTCTTGTACTAAGGTACTTATTTTTTTACGTTTTTAGAAGCCTTTTCTACCTTTAGTTTTAATCCTTCTTTATATGCTATAATTTTATCTAAAACACATTTGTCTGAAGCTCCAATAATTTGTGCAGCTAAAATTCCAGCATTTTTTGCCCCATCTAAAGCAACTGTTGCAACTGGAACTCCTCCAGGCATTTGTAAAATAGATAATACCGAATCCCAACCGTCAATTGAATTTCTACTTTTTACAGGAACTCCAATTACTGGTAATGGACTCATACTAGCTACCATACCTGGTAAATGTGCAGCGCCACCAGCGCCAGCAATAATAACTTGAATTCCTCTTTGATGTGCATTTGTAGCATAATCGAATAATTTTTCTGGAGTTCTATGGGCAGATACAATATCTACTTCTATTTGAATATCCATACTTTCTAAAACATCAATTGCTTCTTGCATAATGGGAAGATCAGAATCGCTTCCCATAATAATTCCTACCATAATTTGTTGTGTTGAGTTGTTGTATATTATTTAGAAATAACTTTTACAGTTTCTTTTACTTGTTGTGCAATTGCTCTTGCTTTGTCTACATTTTCATGAACTATAGTTACATGACCCATTTTACGAAAAGGTTTGGTAATCTTTTTTCCATATAAATGAGGAGTAACACCATCTATACTCATGATTTCTTCAATATTTTCATATAAAACAGGACCAGTATGTCCTTCAGCTCCAACTAAATTTACCATAATACCAGCAACTTTACTTGCAGTATCTCCCAATGGAAGATCTAGAATACTTCGTACATGTTGTTCAAACTGATTGGTATAACTTGCTTCAATACTATAATGTCCAGAATTATGCGTTCTTGGTGCTACTTCATTTACAAGAATTTGATCATCTTGAGTTTGAAACATTTCTACAGCAAGTAACCCAACGAAATCAAAAGCGTCTGCAACTTTTAATGCTACTTCTCTAGCTTTTTTAGCTACAGTATCATCTATACGAGCAGGACAAATAACATATTCTACTTGATTTGCTTCTGGATGAAATTCCATTTCTACTACAGGATAGGTCTTAACTTGTCCTTTTTTGTTTCTAGCAACAATAACAGCCAATTCATTTTTAAAAGGAACTAATTGCTCCGCAATACATTCTCCTTCGGGTAAATTTTCTAAATCACTATAATCTTTTACAACTTTTACACCATTGCCATCGTATCCAAATCGAGCTGATTTCCAAACGAAAGGAAAGTCAATAATGCTATTTTGATAAGAGTGTTTTAGTTCTTCCAAATATGCATAATGCATGAAGTCTGCTGTGGGGATATTATATTGCTGATAGAATTTTTTTTGCTGCGCCTTGTTCTGTATAATTCTTAAGTTACTAGGTTTTGGATATACAGGAATTCCTTCACTTTCTAATTTATCTAAGGCTTCTATATTTACATTTTCAATTTCAATGGTTAATAAATCAACGTTTTTACCAAAATTATATACCGTATCAAAATCGAGTAAATCTCCTTGATGGAACTCATTACAAATTCGAGCACATGGAGCATCTTCAGATGCATCTAGAATTACCGTGTAAATATCTAATTTTTGAGTTTCGGCTAGTAGCATTCTACCTAATTGTCCGCCACCTAAAACTCCTAGTCTAAAGTTTGAAGAAAAATAATGTTGCACTTTTGTTAGTTTGTGTTGTTGTATGCACAAAAGTAAGAATCTTATCGAAGTAGTAATACGATTTTACAAGGTAATTTGCAATGCACTACTACTAATTTGCGTAACAGTATATTCTAAGGCAAAACATCCATTACCATCTATAGGAGAACCATTTAAAGAATTATATTCTTTTTGGCTACAAGGGCAAATTAATTTTAAACCATCAAAGGTCATACGGTTAGAACAATCTTTTTCTGGACACTGTAAATCATATACTTTAAAAGAGCTAGAAGTTCTTCGTATAATAATAACATCTCGTCCTCCTATTCTTGCTATTGTATGTCCACCTGGTACTTGAATATCTATAAATTGAGGGTTTGATAAATTAATTGTTTCATTCATGGAAATCCCTAAAAAACAATTACTCACAACAGGATTGTTAGAACAACCCATAAAAACAACACCTACTAATATTAGGAAAAATTTCTTCATGATACTTAAAGCTTTATAACTTAACAAACGGCGCTAATTTACAAATATTTTGTACATTTGTAAGACAATCTCATTCCTAGCGGACTGAGATTTTTAGATTTTTAACCCCTCGTTTTTGAGGCGTAAAGAAGTTGTTTAGCACTATTTTATAGTGAAATAGTATAACTCTTTGCGTAATGTAGATTAAAAAAGAGAAGAGATGAGTAACGTATCATATTATACAGAAGAAGGATTAAGAAAGCTAAAAGATGAATTAGCACATTTAGAGCAAGTTGAACGTCCTAGAGTTTCTCAAGAAATAGCAGACGCTAGAGATAAAGGTGATTTGAGTGAGAATGCAGAATATCATGCAGCTAAAGAAGAACAATCGTTATTAGAAACTAAAATAGCGAAATTAAAAAATGTAGTTGCGAATGCAAGAATCATAGATGAAAGTCAATTAGATACATCAAAAATATTAATACATTCTATTGTGAAGTTGAAAAATTCAACAAACGGAATGGAGTTTACGTATACTTTAGTTGCAGATAGTGAAAGTGATGTTAGAAATGGAAAACTTTCTGTAAACTCACCTATAGGTAAAGGTTTATTAGGAAAAAAAGTAGGAGATGTTGCAGAGATTCAAGTTCCAAATGGACTCATGAAATTTGAAGTTATGGAAATTTCTAGATAACAATTGAATAGAAAAATAGTACAGTAAATATAAAAACGTGTTGTTAAGCAACGCGTTTTTTATTTACTTTTACTTTAAGAGAAACAATATTATGGCAAGCATTTTTACAAAAATCGTTCAAGGAGAAATTCCATCATATAAAATAGCTGAAAATGAGCATTTCTATGCTTTTTTAGATATCAATCCAAATTCAGCAGGACATACATTAGTAATTCCAAAAAGAGAAGAAAATAAGCTTTTCGATCTGTCTAAAGATGAATATTTAGGGTTAATGGAGTTTAGTTATAAAGTAGCTAAAGCATTGGAGAAATCTATTCCTTGTGAGCGTATTGGAATGAGTGTAATTGGGTTAGAAGTACCACACGTACATGTGCATTTAATCCCGATACATACTATGGATGACATGCGATTTGTAAACAAACAACAATTGTCAAATGATGAGTTCGTAGCATTAGCCGCTAAGATTGCAGAAAACGTTGAATAGTTAGATGAGAAATATTTTTTTTGGAAGTATTATAAGTCTTTTCTTTTTTTCTTGTACTAGTAAAACGAAGAAAGTAGAAAAGGTTGAAGAGGACTTATACCAGTGCTTAATGAGCTCTTTAACTAAGGCAGAAGAAAAAAAATTAGATTCGATTATAACCGCTTATGAAAAGCATTTGATTGATAAAGGAATTATAGCTTCATCTGATGCGAGAAGTTATTGGGGTTTATATAAGAATATCGCAAATACTGGGCGTTATAATTTTTCAAATGAGTTTGATTTTGCGAATAAAGTGAGCTTTTTAAATAGAAAAGATAGCATTCAAAACCAAAAACTAGTGGATTGCCACGAGAGTATATTTGCATCAGAGAAGTATTTAAACTCTAATCAGTATGCATTATTAAAGCAAATAGAGGCCACAGGAAAAGCAAATTCTCCTGTAGTTGTGGCAAAATCTATGGTAAAACACTTAGCAGTTGAAGATTTTGAATTAAAATATAATCGTTTAAACACATTAATGTTTATTGAACGTTTGAAGTAGACAAAGGGACTTTTTGCATTTGAATTTCAAAAGTAGTCCCTTTTCCAATTTCAGATTTTTGCACAAATATTCTTCCTTTATGATAATCTTCAATTATTCGTTTAGATAAGGATAAACCAAGTCCCCAACCTCTTTTCTTTGTAGTAAATCCAGGTTTAAATACTTGATTAAATTTTGATTTAGGAATTCCTTTACCAGTATCGGAAATATGAATAAAGACTCTAGTTTCATTTGTGGTAAGTGTAACATCTATAGCTCCTTTACCTTGCATAGCATCTATAGCGTTTTTAATCAGGTTTTCAATTACCCAACCATATAATTCAGTATTTAATTTTACAGGAATTGTTTCTGCAACTGTATTAAAAGAAAATATAACTTGTTTAGAGCTTCTTGTTTGTAAATAATCAAATGCATTTTTAGTAATAGCGACCAAGTTATGTTCATCTAATTTAGGCAAAGATCCTATTTTCGAAAAACGATTGGCAATAATATTCAGTCTATTTACATCATTTTCAATCTCATCTACATATTGCTGACTAATGTTTTCGCTTCGTAAAATAGCAACCCAACCCAGTAAGGAAGATAAAGGAGTTCCTATTTGATGCGCTGTTTCCTTGGCCATTCCAGTCCATAGTTTATTTTGTTCAGCAACTTTATTGGAGTTGAAAAAGAGGTAAATTACCGCTAGAAATAATCCTAAAATTAAAATTAAAGCTATAGGATAGTAGGTGAGCTTATAAATTAAATCCGAATCTCTATAATAGATATATTCTGTTTTACCTAAGTAATTTATTTCAATTGGTTTGTTTTGTTTTTTCATTAAAGCCAATTGCTGTTGTAGGTAGAAAATATCGTCTTCTCTGTTTGGGTCTAAATTATGTACTTCTTTAATAGTTCCATTTTGACTTACAGAAATACAAGGAATGTCATTGTTACCAATAGCTTTCAGTTCAAGATTCATATTTGCATCTAAATCTGGATTATTTCCAAACTCTTCTATAGCAGTAGCAAAGAGTTCCATTTTAGCTCGTTCCTCTTGTTTGAACTTTTTGAAAAAAATATAGGTGTTCCATAAGATTAATGATACAATAGAAAAAGAAATTAATATGATTAATCTTTTAGCAGAAAATATGTTTCTAGAAAAACTCATTCGTCAAATATAAACTATTCCTAAAGTATAACTTTATAACCAAAAGCATAGTATATTTACAGTCTAGAATTCCAAAACAACATCCAAAAAATGTTAACTATAAACCCAAAAGAAATTCCTACAGGAAAATTACATCAATATTTATTGGGAGCTATAGCACCTAGACCTATTGCTTTTGCTAGTACAATAGATGCAGAAGGAAATCCTAATTTATCTCCGTTTAGCTTCTTTAATGTTTTTGGTGCCAATCCGCCTATTATGATTTTTTCTCCTGCGAGAAGCGTGAGAAATAATACAACAAAGCATACATTAGATAATGCAGAAGAAATAAAAGAGGTAGTAATAAATGTTGTGAATTACGACATTGTACAACAAATGTCTCTAAGTAGTACGATGTATCCAAAAGGAGTAAACGAGTTTGAAAAATCTGGACTTACGATGCTACCTTCAGAAGAGGTAAAGCCTTTTAGAGTAGCAGAATCACCTGTACAGTTTGAGTGTAAAGTAATTGATATTATTTATACAGGAAAAGAAGGAGGGGCAGGTAATTTAATAGTTTGCGAAGTTGTAAAATTACATATAAACGAAGAGGTATTAGATGCAGATGGGCAAATAGATCAATACAAAATAGATTTAGTAGCCAGAGCTGGAGGGAGTTATTATTCTAGAGCCAGAGACGGGTTTTTTGAAATTCCAAAACCACTATTTACATTAGGAATGGGAGTAGATCAAATTCCAGAAAACATAAGAAATAGTAACGTCTTAACAGGGAATAATTTAGGGATGTTAGCGAATGTTGAAGGGATGCCAACGCAAGAGAATGTTGATAACTTTGCGAAAGAACATCCACATTTAGTTGGAGTTACAGAGGAAAAAAAACATACATTTGCACAAGAGTATTTATTAAAGAATGATGTAGAGAGTGCTTGGAAAGTACTTTTAATTAAATAAGTAAGATTATGGAAGTTATAGGGAAGATCAAAATTATTAACGAAACACAAACATTTGGTAGCAACGGATTTAGAAAGAGAGAATTAGTTGTAACAACTGATGAGCAATATCCGCAAATGATATTAATTGAATTTATTCAAGATAAGTGTGATTTGTTAAATAATTTCCAAGTTGGACAAGATGTAAAAGTTTCAATTAACTTAAGAGGAAGAGAGTGGATTAACCCAGAAGGTGTTGCTAAATACTTTAACTCAATCCAAGGATGGAGAATTGAGAACTTACAACAGGCAGCTTCTCAAAATGTACCACCAGCAGATCAATTTCAACCTGCTCCGGATTTAACAGATAATGAGCCAGACGATTTACCTTTCTAATTTTAGAAAGGAACTATATAAAAAAGAGTGCAAAATTTTGCACTCTTTTTTTGTTGGCTATATATGAATGTTTTTACTAAATTTAGTGACTAAAATTGAAATGAATATCCGATAATTTATAATTAATAAACTGTAAGACGCTGCTTCTAATGTGTTAGATATGTGGTTTATTTTTAGGTTTTATCATAAAATAAATGAATTAAAAATTTATGATGAAGATTTAAAATCGGATAGTCAATAAATTAATTAACAACCCAAAAAAATCACAAAATGTTAAACGAGATTCAAAAGTTAGGAACTGAATTAACCAAAGTAAAACAACAATCAATTAATGGAGGAGGAATACCTGTAATATGTCGTGTTCTATGTCCTTCTTATTGTCATTGTGCTGGTCAAAGATATGATCAATGTGCATATCCAGATGGAAGACATTGTCATGCATTATAGTAAAATGTAAATAAAAAATCTGTGAAAATTCATTCGCAGATTTTTATTTTTAATATCACTTTAGTGAAATCTTATTTTTTATCAGGCATAGGTCCTCTTAAATGTATGATTAAACCATTTAAGAAATTCCTCAAAATCTGATCACCACATTCCATATACTTAGGATGATCTTCTTTTCTGAAAAAAGCACCTAATTCTGCTTTAGAAACTTTAAAATCTACTAATGCACAGATTTCAATAATGTCTGTATCTCTCAATTTATGCGCTACACGTAGCTTCTTAAAAATATCGTTATTTGTTAATGCCATAGCACAAAGGTATCATTAAAATAAGAGTTAAAGTACTATTAGCATTCGAAAATTAGAAACAAGACGACTATATTTAAAGATACAAGAACAAAGACTCTTTGATTTCCTAATAATTATAATTTAATCTGGATGTTCAATTTATATTTTTTAAGATCTAGATAAAACTAGTAAGGTTTAAGTGTTTGTAAGATAGTTGCTTAATTTTATAAAAAGAAGTCGAGTGAGTTCTGTTTACAGTTTCCATTAAAAGACCTTCCGTAATCTAAAGACGAATAAAATTGCTACAATACAGCTAATAGTAAGCACACCAAAACTATAAGATAAGTTGCTAATCTTAGAAATATAACCCATAAAAACAGGAGCGCTAACAAAACCTAGAAAACCAATTCCAGAGACAAATGAAATAGCTACAGGTGGTGTATAAGTTTTACTTCTACTAGCTAATCTAATGAGTTCTGGGAAAATTACTGAAAAACCAATTCCTAAAAAGCTAAATCCAACGATCGTGATTATGAATTGCGCTGTTAAGACAAGTAAATGGCCTACAATAGCTATTAAAAAGCCATAAAGAAGCACTTTAAAAGAGCCAATATTAGCGCTAATTCGATCCCCAAAAAAGCGCCCGAGCATCATAAAAAAGGAAAAGAAAAGAAACCCTAAACCTATTGCATTATCATTAGCATGTACACGATCTTTTAAAAATAAAGAGCTCCAATGTTCAATAGCCCCTTCATTTCCTGAAATAATAATTCCTATAAGAGCCAGTAGTAATAATGGTTTAAATTTAGAAAATGAAAATTGCTCTTTTTCTTTTTTGATATATGTTTTTATAGCATAATACTGTCGTATACAGAATAAGTTTACAGAGCTAACTAATAGAATTATAATTAAAAAATGAATATATGGTTGCTCTATAAACGTTAGCAATATTCCTCCAAGTCCAGCTCCAATCACACCGCCTAAGCTAAAAAAACCGTGAGCAGTTGACATAAAGTTTACTTGATCTTCTCGTTCTATTTCTGCTACTAAAGAATTCATTGCAATGTTGGTTATAGAAGAGAAAATACCAACAATAAATAAAGCAAGGCATAATTGGTAATAGGAAGTTGATAGAATTGGGAAAATATAAAATACAGTAAATAATAAAATTCCGATACCTGTAATCTTCCCAGTGCCAAACCTATTGATAATTTTAGGAGCAAAAGGAATACTTATTA
This sequence comes from Tenacibaculum amylolyticum, assembly GCF_964511145.1. NCBI lineage: Bacteria > Pseudomonadati > Bacteroidota > Flavobacteriia > Flavobacteriales > Flavobacteriaceae > Tenacibaculum > Tenacibaculum amylolyticum. Next base: position 48,000 of record NZ_CAZEFZ010000030.1, on the reverse strand, counting down.
AAGCTCCAATTGCAAAAGAGAATAAGGCAATGCCTATTTCGGCATCATTTAAGTTTAGTTTGTCTTTTACATAAGGAATGTAAAGAATCCAAGTCCCCATTAAAATGTTAATAGAAGCAAACACAAATAAAGGAGCAAAATACCTTGGATTGCTAACTATTTTTAAAACAGTTTTCATAGCCACAAAGGAAACTTACTTTTTTAGGAAAAAATGTGCGTTTTTATGCGTTTTATAATATTAAATAATCACTTCTTAACTTACTACAGAAAAAATGGCCCATGCGTAAATAGCAAACCTTAGAAATCTAAATAATCCGAAGATAACCACATTCTTAAAAGGATATTTAATCATACCAGCAGTTAAACAGCTAATAGCAAAAGGTAATGGTAATAAAGCTCCAACTAAAATTAAAAAACCACCCCATTTTTTAGTGTTTTTTAGGTGTTTAGCCATTTTTACTTCTAAGTACTGTTTTACAGCATGAATTTTTAAAGAAGCTTTTCCTATAAAATAAGCGGTAAGACCACCTAAGTAAGACAATGTAGCGAGTATAGAAAGGGTAACAAAAGGATCAGAAGTTTTTTTAGACCAAGCAATAAAAATTTCTGGAGGAATTAATCCTAATATTGTTTCAGAAATGAAAAACGTAATTAACAAACTAGTTCTAGAGAAAGTCTCTGTCATAGTTTGTAAGCCATCATTAATATTATAAACATATTTATTAAATAGTACTAAAGCAACAACTACAGCTACTATTGGCCAAAAAGCTTTTTTTAAACTTTCCCATATAAACATGTAAAAACCTGTACGTTGATAATAATTATGCAAACGTTTTACATGTGGATCTTTATTCTTCTTTTTATTTTTTTGATTCATTATCGTCTCCTCCAAACTTTTAGACCGCAAAAATAGCTCCCTTTTTACGATTATGAAAGCTAAAACTTACTATTTTTATGAGCTAAATCAACTAAATATGAAGGTAACGAAACTCATTGAGAATCTTTTTAAGAAATACATTCCTTCTCCGTTTACAATAGCAATACTACTTACACTCTTTTCATTAGGGTTAGCTTTTCTAGTAACAAAACCTCAAAATGAAGCTGTAGGAAACTATATTTTTACTGTTTTTGGATATTGGGAAGCTGGTATTTGGAATAATGATTTGCTTGTGTTTGCATATCAAATGATGTTAATCTTAGTACTAGGGCATGTATTAGTATTGAGTAAACCAATGAGTAATTTAATATTAAAACTAACAAAATATTGCACCAATACAGCAAATAGTGCCATGTTAGTAAGTAGTGTAACCATGTTAGTTGCGTTCTTTAATTGGGGGTTAGGATTAATATTTGGAGCCTTATTAGCAAGAAAAGTTGCAGAAGATGCAATTAAAAGAGGTATACAATTAAATTATCCTATTATTGGAGCTGCAGGTTATGTAGGATTAATGGTTTGGCATGGTGGGATTTCTGGATCTGCACCCATAAAAATTAATGAGAAAGGACATATTAAAAGTATTATGGAATCTATTTCTTCTGAGGAAGTTTTAGCTAAAATTCCAGAGGTTATTAGTTATAATGAAACAGTATTGAGTTGGTGGAATTTAATTATATTTTTGGTTGTACTAATAGCTATTTCAACTACATTTTATCTTTTAGGAAAAAGAGCAAAACCCACTAAAATTGAATTTGAATCTACACAGAATATAGATGATAAAGAAGAAATACAAACTGAAGCAGAAAAATTAGATAGTTCTAAATTTTTAGCTATGTTATTTGGTGTCTTAATACTAGTAACATTTATTTATAAATATCATACAAACATTCTAGAGCTAAGAATTACGCCAAACTTGATTAATTTCTTTATGTTCGGTTTGGCTATTTTGTTGCATGGAAGTTTTAAGAAATTCACGAATGCAATTGGGGTGGCTATTTCAGATGTTTCAGGAATCCTGATTCAATTTCCTTTATATTTTGGAATTATGGGAATTATGAAAAGCACGGGAATGGTAGCTATGATTTCTAGCTTTTTTGTTTCCATAGCAACTACAACAACATTACCAATTTTTACTTTTTTTAGTGCGGGATTAGTTAATATTTTTGTGCCAAGTGGAGGAGGACAATGGGTTGTGCAAGGACCTATTGTTGTTGAAAGTGCTTTACAATTAGGAGTTCCATTACCTAAAGCAATTATGGCATTAGCTTATGGAGATCAAATTACCAATATGTTACAACCGTTTTGGGCATTGCCATTATTAGGAATTACAAAATTAAAAGCAAAAGAAATTCTTCCGTATACGTTAATAGCCATGGTAGTGGGAACTATTGTTTATGTGGCGGGCTTAATTATTTTATAATGTATTTTTGGTTAGGAGAAGAGATTGAATTTCCACCATATGAATGCACTTCAAAAGAAGGAGTAATTGCATTAGGAGGAGATTTAACAACAGAAAGATTAGTATATGCATACCAAAGAGGGATTTTTCCTTGGTTTAATGAAGGTGAACCTATTGTTTGGTATAGTCCAGAAGAACGAATGGTATTATTTCCTGAAGAACTCAAAGTTTCAAAATCGATGAAACAGGTTTTGAGAAAGGAGGACTTTACAATTACAGAGAACCAGAATTTTGCAGAAGTAATTCAGAATTGCAAACAGATTTACAGAAAAGATCAAGATGGTACTTGGATTACAGATAGTATGAAGCAAGCGTATATACAATTGCATAAAAAAGGATTTGCAAAGTCTATTGAGGTTTTGAAAGGTGGAGAATTGGTAGGAGGATTATATGGAGTAGATTTAGGAAATGGCGTGTTTTGCGGAGAAAGCATGTTTAGCAAAGCTAGTAATATGAGCAAAGTAGCTTTTATATATTTAGTACAAAACTGCGGATATAAACTAATTGATTGTCAAGTACACAACGATCATTTAGAAAGTTTAGGAGCCAGAGAAATACCAAGAGATGAATTTCTAACTTTTTTGAATGAAAAATAAAGATGAAAGTAAGATGGCTAAAAGGTGTATTAAAAACTCACTCTAAATAGTATATTAGGTGTAGTTCTTAAACCAATAACAGTTTCTTCTATAATTTGAGTAGTATCTCCTTCTAGTACAGAAGATTTGTCAATCTCATTTTCTTGATTGTAAACATTTAAAAAAGAAAGGCCCAGTCTAGCTTTAGTTTTTTTATGCTTTCCTAATTTAAAATCATAAATAATACTAGCATCCAATCTATGATAATTTGCTAAACGAGCATTGTTCTGTGAATCATACACTAAGGCATTTTCAACTTGATTATCTACATTTACAAAAGAACGTGTACCTGAAGGTTGAGCATAAGGTTTTCCAGTAGCGAAATGCCAACCTAATGAAAATTGGAATTGCTTGAGTTTATAAGTGTTCGAAAAACTAATTACATGTCGTTGATCGAAATTACCAGGAAAATTAGAAGCTTGTAATGCCCCAAAATTAAATAAGGTTTTACTTAAAGAGTAGCTTAACCATGTTCTAAATCGGTGAATTCTCTTTTTAACTAAAATGTCAATTCCGTAAGATGTACTTTGCCCAGAAAAATAATCTTCATTGGTTGCATTCGTAAAACCTCTTGTAAAGGTGGTTAAACCTTTGGTATATTTATAATAACCTTCCACATCAACCTTCCAGTTATTTTTATCATATAAAAAACCACCTGTAAGCTGATGGTTGTTCAATACTGGAATTTCACTATCGTTAGCTAAAGTCCAAGTATTATTATCTAAGCCTAATTCATCAAATTCAAAAGTTATTAATTGACTAATAGATTGGTTTTTAATTTCGCCAGAACCTTTTAGTTTTAAGACAGGATTGATTTGATAATCTGCATAAAAACGTGGCTCAAAAAAAGTTGTATTAAGCTTCGATAAAATACTCATTCTAGCTCCAGAACGTATATGCCATTTAGACGAGTTGTATACGTGTTCTGCATATAAACTAGTTGTATGTAATGTATTATTTTGAATTTCATCTTCTATAGTTGCATCCACAAAATCAATAGTAAAAGCAACGTCATAATCAGCATAATCTGCTCCAAAAATGAGCTTGTTTTTTGAGTTTAGAAGTACTTCAGACGCTACTATAATTCCAAAATCTTGTACTGAATTTGTTCGATTATAACTTCCATTATCTTCTGTGTTTGTTTCTAATAAACTACTATCCGACTTATAATCGGAATAATTAATACTAGTCGTTAATTTAAAGTTTTTAGTTAGCCAATTATCAGATTGTAAGCTAAAACCATTGTTTTGTAAATTCAGTCTATCATTAGAAGTCATACCTTCCAAATTAGCATTTGCATAATCTAATTTGTTTCGTACAAATAAGCTACTAAAGTTAAGCTGGTGTTTTTCTGAAATTCTCCAAGTTGCTTTTGCATTAAAGTCAACAAAGTAAAACTGGTCTTTTAAAATGCGGAGTTCTTCTTCTTGTACTTGCTGATTGTTGTCTTCAATTTTAGTGTTTTGAAAGATTTTATTACCAAGTTTTCGATAAGTTATAGAGTTAAAAACATCTGTTAATGAACGTCTAGCCGCTATAAAAATTCCTAATTCATTTTTAATAATAGGAAGTTTTAGAAATGCATCTGAATGCAAGAGATTACTACCTATTCCAGCAGCTGTTTTAGTAAAAATATCAGTTGCAGAATGCATATCAATAATTCCAGAAATTCTATTTCCATATTTAGAGCTAGCTCCGCTTTTGTAAATATCTACTCTTTCTGTGATATACGGATTAAAAGCTGAAATCATCCCAAATAAATGTCCTTGATGATACATTTTTATGCCATCCCAAAGAATCAAATTCTGATCGGGAGTTCCTCCACGAATATGCAAGTTGGTAGCGGATTCTGTAGGACTGGAAATTCCAGGAAGCAGTTGTAAACTCTGCATTACATCAGATTCTACCAAACCTGGAAGTACGCCCATTTTGGTTGGACTTAATACAATAGAACCATCCTCTTCATTTTGGTTAAAACCAGAAGTTAAGTATTCAGAAACAACCAATACCTCATCTAAAGTATAGTTAGAAATAGTTTGCTGCTTGGTTGTAAGTACAATATTTTTTGCATCTATAAACTCAGAGTTTATATTGTTTTGAAGTTCAATTTCTAGTAGAAAAATATCTAAATTTAAAAGGCCTTTGTATGTAAAGTATTGCGATTTAAAAATAGCATCGTTATATGAAAAACGTATGCTAAAATAGTTTTCTACTTCTTTAACAACCTCTTCTAAGTCTGCTTTGTTATAAGAGACATGTTTGTTTTGACAAGCTACATCAAAAGATAAAAAGAAGAAAATAAAAACTACTAAAAATTGTTTCACTATTATTTTTTAATCGTCACTTTGTTATTTTCAAAGCTAAAAGGAATATTCATAGAAACAAAAATAGTTTTTAATGCATTTTCAACATTATCATGAGAAAAACGTCCAGAAAAATAAGCTGGTTTTAAGTTGTCTTTTCCTTCGATAGTAATATGAAACTGACGTTCTAACTCATTAATAACTTCTAAAATAGGAACATTATTGAAAGAACTTTCATTAGCTATCCAACTAGGAGTACTGTCGCTTATACTATATGATTCGTGTGTGCCGTTCTTTATCGTGTAACCTTTCCCTTTTGTTAATATAACTGGAGTTTTATTGGAAACTGTAACTTGCACTTTCCCTTCATAACAAATGACATTATAATAGTTATCTCTATTATTTACAATGAATTGAGTTCCCAACACTGTTACTGTACCTTGTTCTGTTTCTACCTGGAAAGTTTGTCCTTTTTTCACTTTAAAATAAGCTTCACCATTTAAGACAACCTTCCGATTATTTTTCCAGTTAAAACGACTGTATGTAATTTTTGAATAGGCATTTAAGACAACCTCCGAACTATCTGGGAGGAAAAAACTAAGATGCTCTGCCTGCTGTGTTGTATATTTTATGTTTTGAAAGAAAAATAAATAACTAAAAACAACAATCACTGCAGCAGCAACGCCGCTCATCCAATAAGGATACAACTTACGTGCTTTTTTGGGAGTTGTTTTTTGCTGTTCAATTTTATAAAGTGTAGCATTTAAGTTCTCAGCAATATCATGCTGTGGAAATTCTGCAAATTCTAAGGTGCCTATAATCTGTGTATAGTACTCATAATCTTCAGAAGCTTCAAAATCTTTCAGTTCTTTTTCTGAAAGTTCATTAGCTAACCAGCGAGCTAAAAATGTATCATCGTATTTTTCAGCCATAAATTTTAATTTGCGTTGTTATGTATACAACCGTAAGGGATGAAAAAACCCTATTAAATTTTATAATTTTTAATATCTTTTCGTAAACTTTGTAATGCTGTATGCATTCTTCTTTCTACTGTTTTTACTGAAATATCTAGCATTTCAGCAATCTCCCGATATTTCTTTTTCTCGATTCTATTCAGTAAAAAAATCTCTCGATCTCTTGGATCAAGTTTATTAATAGCATTGGTTAATTCTTGCTGAAATTCTTTTTCTCTAAATAAAAATTCAGGATCTTCTTTATTTATGTTAACTCTTTTCTGATTGCGATATTTTAAGATTACCTTACCATGTTCATACTCATTAAAAAAAGCATTTTTAGTAACTGTAAAAAGAAATGATTTAGCTTTCTCTAAAGGTACTTTAGCACAGTTATTCCATAACTTCACAAAAGCTTCCTGACTTAAATCCTGTGCCTGTGCTGTATCTCCGCATTTCAAATAAATAAAATTACAAACAGTTTGAAAGTAATCGTTAAATACTTTCTTAAAAACAAGTTCGTTGCAAATGGAGCTTAGTGATTTTGCCATATATACTAGATAGTTGCAACAAATATAAAAATTTCTATAGGGTAAATTCTTTATATCCTGTTAGGCTTATATAAAACGAAAAATACCCAAAATATGAACAAAAGTTTTAACCTAACAATAAAAGTATTGATTGCGCTAGCTTTTATTTCTATGAGTTTTAAAATTAAGCCGATAAAAGAATCTTTTGAAAACTTTTTACCTAGTAAAGTGTATAAGGTGCATTATAATTTTTATACAAAAGCAAATGATAAAAAGATTTTTGTAAAAACATATCTTCCTATCAGTAATGAAAGACAGCGAATTGTAGCAAAGAAGGAACAGTCGAATAAAATGACTTTCAAAATAAAAAAAGAAGAAGAGAATATTAGAGGAATTTGGAGAGCTAAATCTGGAAGTAAATTTTATACAATTAATTACAGTTTTGTATTTAAAGGTAAGGCAGCTCAATATAAAATAGCTGATAATTTACCGATTCAGACTTCAGAACATTTTAAAGACGATACATATGTAAGAGCAGAAGAACATATTCAAGTAGATCATTACAAGATAGATTCGCTTGCAAATAGTTTGACAAAAGGGACGAAAGATTTGAAATCTTTGATACGAAAATTATACGATTACGTATATCAAATTCCTTCAGCACCTATTAGAGATTTAACCAGTGCCTTAAAAGCTTTTGAGCAAAACCAAGCATCGTGTAACGGAAAAGCACGTTTGTTTGTTGCTTTGTGTAGAAATAGAGGAGTTCCTGCTAGATTAAAAGGAGGTTTGATTTTAGAACAAACAAAAAAGAGAACTTCGCATCTTTGGAGTGAAGTATATATTCAAGGAAAATGGATTCCTTTTGATGTATTAAACAATCACTTTGCGTATTTACCTGCCTATTATTTGGAAATATATACTGGGGATCATTTTTTAATAACACATACACCAAACATACTGTTCGATTATAACTATGAAATTAAAAAAGGAAATAACGTACCTTTTATCAATGCGACTTCAGATGGAGGTTTATTAGAACATCCAATATCGTTTATAGGACTTTCTAAGAGTAATCTAATCTCTCAGAATATACTTAATTTTCTAATTTTATTACCATTAGGTGGATTGTTAGTTGCCTTATTAAAAAATGTTATTGGATTAAAAATATATGGAATTTTTCTGCCAATTCTTATGGCATTTACATTTACCACTACAGGATTGGTTACTGGATTGCTTTTATTTTTTATTATCACTATTGTAGTAATGTTAATTTCCATTCCGTTACATACATGGGGATTGTTGCATACACCTAAAATGGTAGTCGTTTTATCGGCTTCAGTAATTTTAATTCTTCTATTACTTTCTATAGGATTGCATTATAAAATTCAATGGTTACAATCGCTTTCATTCTTTCCAATCATCGTTACTTCAATTACAGCAGAACGATTTACACGCGCTATTGAAGAAGATGGCTATAACAATGCGATTAAGAAAATGCTACAAACATTGGTTGTTATTTTGTTGTGCTACGTTGTATTTTCTTCAGCTACTATAAAAATTGTATTTCTTGTTTTTCCAGAATTGTTTCTCATCATTATTGCCATGTCTATGTTATTAGGAAAATGGATAGGATTACGATTGTTTGAATATCAGCGTTTTAATGCAATATTAAATTAGAAAGCTTATGATACGAAGTTTTATAAAAAAGACACTGCATAATAATTTTGAAGTTATGGGGATTAACGAACGTAATGTGTCGCTAATTTATCCGAATAACGAACGTAAATATTACAAACTTGCAGATGATAAAGTATTGGCAAAAAATATTTTAGAAGCACATGCAATTCCATGTTCAGAAACGTATGCAGTAATAGAGCGTATTAGTGCTATTGAAAAAGGATGGAAAAAAGTAAAGCATCATAAAAAAATAGCCATAAAACCAGCTAATGGAAGTGGAGGAGGAGGTATTAAGATTATACAAAAAACAATACATAATGAATGGAAGAGTAGTAGAAAGATAATTCCAGAAGAGGATATTTTTTTACATATGGCTTCCATTATTATGGGACAATATTCTTTGGGTTCAGATGATCGCGTTTTAATAGAAAAATGTATTGAACCACATCCTTTCTTTCATGAAATTTATCCTGCAGGGGTTCCTGATTTTAGAGTGATTTTACTCAATAGAGAACCAGTAATGGCTATGTTAAGAGTTCCTACAGATAAATCTGATGGAAAAGCAAATTTGCACCAAGGTGGATTAGGTATTGGAATTGATATGGAAAGAGGTGTATTGACCTATGCTTATGATGGAAGGCAATATTTTGGAATACATCCAGATAATGGGAACGCGATTTATGGAAAACAAATCCCGTATTGGAAAGAGATTGTAGACGCTTCTGTAAAAGCTGCGACTCATTTTCCACTCAATTATTTAGGCGTAGATATTGCTATAGATAAAGATTTAGGACCTTTAATTATGGAAGTTAATGTACGACCAGGGCTGGGAATTCAGCTAGCAAATAAGCAAGGAATTAAAAAAGTTTTAAAAAAAGTATAGGGTTTTTTGAGCACATCCTGTTAACTAGTTAAACAGACAAAAAGTATGAAATATCAAAAATCACCCTTTCCGTATATTTTTCTTTTAATAGGCATTTTAAGTGTTGCTATTTATTCCAATTTAGTTACAGATAAACAAATAAATGCACCTATTGTACATATGGTTGAAATTACAAAAACACCAGAATTTAATGCTACGGAACTAGCAATTGTGTTAGAAAAAAAAGAACCTCAGTTACTCGTAAAAAAATAAGATTCATTCAATTTTAAAAGTTTAAAAATATGAAGTACACAACATTTTTTCTTTGTGTTCTACTAACTACTAGTGCGTACTGCCAAGTAACGACTTCTATTTCATCTTTCAGTGGTTATGAACGGAATATTTACAAAGTTCCGAATAGTCTACTCTCAGAAGGAACGGTATTAGGAGAAAATGATTTATACGCCAGTAGTATTTATCAAGATATATTAGCAAAATTAACGTATGAAAAAATATGGAAACATAGTAGTTTAAAGTTTTATGTCACACCAGAAATGCGGTACTATTTTTCAGAACAAAACGCTCGTAGAGTATTATTGAATTCAAGAGTAAAGTATACGTATAATTTTAATAGAAATACGAAATGGGAAAATACCTTTAGCTTCAAGAAAAAAGATCAAAAGGGGCAAGATTTAGATGCCAATGAATTGAGTACACCTTTAGGGTATGATAGACTAAATCTTTCTTCAGCCTTAATCTTTAGATTATCGAAAAGAAATAGAACTAGTCTAGCAGTACATTATGGAAACAAAAGTTTTGATGCTTCAGAGAGTAGACAAATATCATATACTATTTATGGAGCTGATATTACATGGAAACAAGTACAATGGAAAAATCATTTGCTATATGCGTATGGATTCAATGCAGGGTTTTCGAGTAGAGCTTATGATATTTTTGATATCGAAGAGGAAATTACTAATAAAAGAACTTGGAATTATTGGAATGCGGAAGTTTTTTACAAATTACCAGTTCATAAGAAATTAGCTATACAGCCGAGTATTGGTTATGAAAAAAGAATGGATGAAACCAATAATCAGTTTGGATACGATGAACTAAATGCAGCTGTAAAAGTAAAATATAAAGGAGAACGTTTCAACTTTAGTATGTATCCTAGTTATGGATACAGAGTGTTTGATGAATTGAATATTCCAGGAACTTCAAGTCAGAAATTAAGATATCACTACATCAGAGCGAATATGAATATGGAATACCGATTGAACAAAAAGTTTTTGTTGCTTTCAAGAGCATATTTGATAGATCGTAATTCGAACAATAATGATATTACAACTACGGCGTATCGCTCTTACAACAATAATTATATAGGATTAGGTTTGCGATTTATTTTTTAGGGTAGATTTTGGAAAGTTTTAGTTAAGTCCAGCCTAATTAAAAAGGGTATGATTTTAAATCATACCCTTTTGTTTTTTAATATTTTTTATTCTTATCAGTATTAATGTGCAATACATGAGGAAATTCACGAAAAAATATTTTTATAAATTAAAATATTTGACTCAAACTAAATTAGTGTGTTAGGTGATATTTAAGTTTTCTCTTCCAATTCATTGTTTTAAACTTGAAAACAAGCATTTTGTCTTCACAAAAAAGTTTTTCTTCTTTAGTGAAAAGTTTGTTGAATTTGTTGTTCTTTCTAACTTTTTCATCTCGTAATACGTCAAGGAATAAATTTGAATATGTTCGTTGAGTAATTATTAATTTATTGAATCCACAAAATATAGGAGTGAATTCTTTGTTTTTATTGAGGAATTCAACAATTGCTTCAGTTACACCTGGCCAATCTTCTCTAAAAGGATCGTCAACGATTATTAAGCCTCCATCGACCAACATTTTTTTTGCAATTTCTAAGTCTTCTAGTGCCTCATTAGCATGGTGTCCTCCATCAACATGAAATAAGCGATACTCTTTGGTAAGTGAATCGATTGCGATGTTACTGGATAGACAATGGTGGACATTCCTTAAGTTATTATTACCATGTGTGTTAAAGTTTTTTTCAAAAAGAGTTTTATTTCCATGTCCTGATTTGGAAACATTTGCAGATTGATTTTCAAAAATATCACAAATATCTAATTGTTCATTTTTGTTTAGTAATTTAGAAAAGAAAATTGAAGATTTTCCATGATGAACTCCTATTTCAAAGCAATTTCCATTGATTTTATTTTTAGCTTGAACATTGTTTAAAATGTTTAAAATAAGCATTGCTTCTTTTTCAAGCCATCCTTCAACATGCTTTACGTTATTATATATTTTCTTTACTGCAGAGTGATCCATCATAATTTAGTGTTTTCGGGTATTGTTATACTTGCTAACGCCTAAATATACGTTTTACATATATTTTGACTTTATAAATTTAGGATATCCAATTAAAGAAAAAAATGTTATTAAAAAAGGAGACCAAAAACTGGTCTCCTTTTTAATTATAATTTTAGTCTTGGCTAAGCTATTTTAAGTTTGATAACTTTTATGTCTAGTTTTTATTGTTCAATAACTTTTTCACTAGCGTTTCAAGTTGCTCAATTTTTTTCTGTTGTATCTCAATCTTATCGTTCTGCTTTTCTAAAGATTTAATTTTCTTTTCTTGTTTAATAGTGTATAATGTTAATTCTTCAACTTTTTTTAGAAGCATCATATCCATTTCAGCTTGCATAACTCCATTTTTGGCAAATTCTTTTGCAGAAGGAATTTCAGGTAAGTGACTATTTTGTTTAATAAAGTTTTCCACTTCTTCAATGCTACGTAAATTATAATCTGATTTAAATACGTAGTCTGGTGCTGGTACATTTAAATCGATCTTTACTTCTTCTGCATGAATTTTTCCTTTTACAGTTAACCTCATATCAGGGTTTGTTGTTCCTATCCCTAAATTCCCATCTTCATCCAATACCATTTTATCTGTTAAACCTTTAGGTTGAAATCTAATTTTTCCTGTGGATGTTCTAACTACAAGTCCACCGGTTACACCACTATCAGTACCAATAACTCCTGAGTTTTTCCAAGAAGGAATGCCATTATAATTGTTAGAAGTAGATAATAAAAACATTCTTTTACCAATAGATCTTCCTACTGTAATACCACTTCTAGCTCTATTCCCAGTACTTAAGTTTGTTACTTCAAGGAATACGTCTCCATCTATATTTTTCTCAATATCTAAGAAGTTTGATGGTTCTTTAGTTCCAATTCCTAACTTTCCGTCTAGAACAAGATCATTTTTTAACTGCATTACATCTTTAGTTTCAGTGTTTTCAATAGTAGATGGGGTGATAATAGAAAATAAACTTGTATCTACAGCAACAGTAGAGCTACCTTTAACATTGATTAATAGTGTGTTTCCTGTAGAGACTAAATGGTAAATAGGCAATACTAAATCTCCGTTTGAATTTATTTCAAATTCACCGATTTTCCATTGATTAGCAATAGGTCCTAAAGATACTGGAACTTCTGATTCTTGATGAAAGTATGCACCTGCACCTACATTTCTACCTATGCTAAATCTTTTAGTATATTTCCCTGTAGTTAGTTGATAGTTGTAACCAGATGTAAGAGTTATTTCAACATATCCCCAAACTCTATTTTTTCCAAAATTGATGTATCCTACTTGGTTTGCTAAACCATTAACAAAGGAGGGAGCATGTTGACTCCATTCAAAATTTTTTTCTTGGCTAGTGGCAGTTATACTTGTAAGAATAAAAAGCATAATAACGATTTGCAATCTCATAATAATTTTTGTTTTCATAATAATTTAAGTTTATGTAGTTTATGTTTGTTCCCTTTTATAGCGGTCAAATATAAGGATTGTGATTTTATCTAAAATTAATTATTAATTGAATAATAAGGAAAGCTTAGTATTCTAAAAAAGAAAAGAAGGTCTAAAATAGACCTTCTCTTTTATTATAAGTTTGATTGTAAAGTTTTATAAGTTAGCGTAAAACAGAAAATTCAATGCTAGAATCTGTGAATACAGTATGTGTTTGTGTTTTAAAATCTTTTTCCTCTGCTTTATAGATGTTGTCTACATAAGTTTGCGGATTTAAATCTATTAAAGGAAACCAAGTGCTTTGTACTTGAATTTGTAATTTATGTCCTTTTTTAACTGTGTGGAATACATCTTGTAATTTAATATTTACTTCTGTCTTCTTATTCGGAGTAAAAGGTTCTGGTTTAGAAAAATCATTTCTAAAACGCCCACGCATTACTTCACTACGTACCATCATGTGATAGTTACTTAATTTTTGATGCGATTGCATATCTTCATTATCGTTTTTTAGATCAGAAGGATGTACATCAATTACTTTTACAATCCAATCGGCTGCAGTTCCTGTGGTAGCTACTTTAAGTTTTGCTAAAATATCTCCCGCAAGTGTAATATCTTCTTCTAAAATATCCGTTTCAAAAACTAAAACATCAGGCCTACGAGCAGCAAATCGTTGATCGTCTGTCATATATTTACGTGGAGTAAATACCGTTTTAATGTCTTCAGAATAAGGTACAGGTCGTTTAATATCACTAACAAACTGAACTTTTTCTATACTTTTTGGCGAAGTTGTTAAAGCTTGATCTGGAGATAAGAAAAATGTTTGTTTCTTAATATTTTTAGGTGGCCAAGCATCGTATGATTTCCATGCTCTTTTTCCAGTATCGTATACATGTGCTTCAGGTAAACCAGAATTTTTAGAACCGTCCCCTTTTAAGAAATGATTAAAGAATTTTGTTTCAACATTTTTTTGAAAGTTTAAAGAAATTGAATCTCCAAAATAATAGTTTCCAACAGTGTTTTTGACTTTGTTTCTAGACCAGCCACCATGATCCCAAGGTCCGAAAACCATTGTGTTGTAATTGTTAGGTTCATGCTTTTCAATTCCTTTATAGGTTTCTAAAGGACCATATAAATCTTCTGCATCAAACCAACCACCAACAATCATTGTAGCTACAGTTGAAGGAACTTTATTTAAGTGTTGTATAATTCCTTTACTCTTCCAAACAGAATCATAATTTGGATTGTTTACAATTTCTTTCCAGAAGAAATCATCTATTCGTTCGTTATTGTCTGCAACTTTAGAATCTAATTTTTCATATTGGAAATACTTATTTAAATTCTTTAAAGGACCATTGTCTAAAAAGAATTGGTATTGGTCTTGTGTTTTCATATCAGGAAAAGAATACCAAGCAGAATCAGTTGGTTGATCTTTATACGTTCCAAATAAAGAAATAGCTCTAAAATAACTTAATAAGAAAGCTCCGTTATGATGAAAATCATCAAAAAAGAAATCACCAATACAAGCTTGTGGCGAAGCAGCCTTTAATGCAGGATGTGCATCTATAGTAGAAACCGTTGTGTAATATCCAGGATATGAAATTCCCCAAGTACCAACTTTTCCATTGTTATGTTGGACATTATTAATTAACCAATCAATAGTGTCATATGTATCAGTAGTTTCGTCAGATTGCTTTGCCGTTTTATTTGGAATATAAGCACGCATATTATCATACACACCTTCACTCATCCATCTACCGCGAACATCTTGGTAAACAATAATGTTTCCTTCTTTCATTAGAATTGGGTTAGGTCCAATCCTTTTTCGAAATTTATCTTTTCCATACGGACCAGCACTATATGGAGTTCTTTGTAATAAAATTGGGTAGGTTTTACTTGTATCTTTAGGTGAATAGATGGTTGTATGTAACTTAACACCATCCCTCATAGTGATAGCTACCTCTTGTTTGTTGTAATTGTCTTTCACATAAGTGTCTTCAGCTGGAGCTTCTTTTGGGGCTTTTTTAGGAGTACAGCTACTTATTATAAAAACAAGAAGGAAAGAAAATTTTAATATATTTTTCATAATGAAACTTGGTTGCAAATATTTGGGTAAATATATAAAAATAAAAGAGGCTTCGTTAGAAACCTCTTTTATTGTAATACGATTTATTTTGGATCCAAAATAAGATCAATTCTATCTACAGCATCTTGTAAGTGATAACGAGTAACTGTATTTTTTGCAGTTGGAATGTTTCGTTTAATATCTCTTTTTAAACGCTTTAATTCACCTCTTACAATTGGTTTAATGTCAGATTGACTAACATTTACAGCAGTTTGCTTGAAATAACCACCATCATTTCTTCCTCTTTGATCTTTAGCTTTATTTAATAAAAAGTCTAAACGATCTAAGTGTGCTCTCTGTAAGTTTCTTTTGTATGGATCAATCGCTTTTTTAGTATATAATTCACTCCAAACTCCTTTACGTAAATCTCCCATCATACTAATTAATGTATATGCTTTCGTTCCATTTAAAGCTTCATTCTCAAGCATACGTGTAAGTCTACCAGGCTTTAAAATTCTGTTTAACGTACGTACTTGTAATCCACGAATACGATCACCAGATCCTGAAAATTGCGTTTTATCAAAAATGTTTTTATCTAATAACCATTTTGGTGTTTCAAATAATTGAACGTTGATAAATTTTAGTGCATTTTTTTGATGATTTTTATCTACGTGAGTATATACAGCACCGTCTTGACCAACAGCTTTGTAATGTTCATATACACCTCCAATATTAGAGCTTACATGTCCCATGTATCTATTAAACTGACCTAAAAGCTGTCCGTACATAGTGTTTAACTCATCATATGTTTCCCCTTCTTCAGTAGTCCATTCTTCTAACTTAGGTAAAATACGTTTTAGGTTTTTAATCCCGTAGTCACTTGCTTTAATAGCATCATCTCCTAAATCTTCAGTTTGAGAACTAGGATCGATAATATTTACCACCTGTTGATGACCAAAACGATATAAAGGATTGTCTGCTTTATCAGTAATCCATTTATTAAGAATTGGTTTTTCTTCTTTAGCAGTTTTACCTAAAATAGGAGCGTATCCCCAGTGAATTGCATATTTGTCATAAGGACCAATATCTGGCATTAAGGCAACACCTTTGTCTTCTGGTTGTGCGATGTAGTTGAAACGTGCATAATCCATAATTGAAGGAGCAGTTCCATATTTCTTTGTAAATGTTGCAGAACGTAAAGAATCTACAGGGTATGCAACAGAACTTCCCATATTATGAGGTAATCCGATAGTGTGACCTACTTCATGTGCAGAAACAAAACGAATTAAACGCCCCATAATTTCATCCTTAAACTTATTTGTACGAGCTTCAGGATTGATGGCAGCAGTTTGAATAAAATACCAGTTATGTAATAGAGTCATTACATTATGATACCAATTGATATCTGATTCTAAAATTTCTCCAGATCTAGGATCACTTACGTGAGGACCATTAGCATTAGGAATAGGAGAAGCTAAATAACGAACAACAGAATAACGTACATCTTCTGGGCTCCATTCTGGATCTTCTTCTTTTGTTGGAGGATCTTTAGCAATAATAGCATTTTTAAATCCTGCAGCTTCAAAAGCAACTTGCCAATCTTCAATTCCTTGTTTTAGATATTTACGCCATTTTTTAGGGGTTGCTCTATCGATATAATATACAATTGGTTTTTTAGGTTCTACCAATTCACCACGCTTAAACTTTTCAATATCTTCATCTTTTACTTCTAAACGCCATCTGTCTAAGTACGTTAGTGATTTACTTTTTTGTTCATCTAAACCATAATCAGTTTGAGACCTAGCAAACCACCCAACACGTTTGTCGAAATAACGACGCTTCATTGGTTTTTCAGGAAGTAAGATCATAGAGTTACTCATTTCTAAAGAAATAGATCCTACACTTCTGTTTGATGGTGGCTGGTTTGAAAGGTATGTTTTTACATGACGTACCTCAACGTTTTTAGGATAACTGTTAATGCGCTCTATAAAAGAACGCTCTTTATCCATACGTGTAATTTTATAACGTTTTCTGCTAGCCGCAGGAAAACCAATTGCTTTTACATCTTTTGTGAAAAAAGGTGTTGCATCTATTACTGTAGCTGTAGAATCTTTACTATATGCTTTAATAGGAAAAGAATATAATATAGGTTCAAAGTTTGAGTTTACAACAGCTTCATAAACAGGTAGAATACTATCAGCTACTACTACATGAGAAACGACTCTTAATAAAATGTTTTTATGTTTTTTTTGCCACTGTAGTACTTGCGTATTTTGCTTTCCACCACCGAAGCCAATTCCATTAGCAGTCTTAGCAATTCTTGTAACCATTAACATTTGCTTTCCTAATAAAGAATCAGGAATTTCAAATAAATAGTTTTGATCTTTTGAGTGAACTTTGAATAAACCTTCATCAGTTTTATATTCTTTTGTAACGACCTTATCATAAGGTTTAATACCTCCTTTTTTAGGCTTTGCTTTTGAAGCAGTCGTAGCAGCTTCCGTCTTTTTTTTATGATGTGTTTTGTTTTTCTTTCTTCGTTGGGCATCTACATTTAAAGAAACTCCAAGTACTAAAAGAAAGGCTAGTGCCTTGGTTATTAATTTTATATTCATTGTTAAATCGGTTGTAATGTTTGTCGAAATTAAGCATAAGGGATGCTATAGGTTCTTAACGAAATGTTAAAGGCGTGCTATTTCTCTTAATTAAAACAGAAAAATTAGAAATTACGCTTTTTTAAACAACATAAATTCTTCATAATGAGAAAAGTTTGCTTTTTAATTCTTTTAGTGCTAGTAACAATAGGTTGTACTTCTGTTGAAAGTAAAAAAGAAAAAGAAATCGTAGAGATTCAAAAAACGGAAAAGATATTTCCTAAATTAAATCCGAATCGATATAATGTAGCTTTTCTAATTATGGACGGAACTTATAATACTGAGTTAACTGCTCCTTTTGATATTTTTCAGCATACAATATTTAGAGATGGAATAAAAGCAATGAATGTATTTACTGTAGCAGATACAGATGCTGCTATTACTACTTTTGAAGGAATACGAATATTACCAGACTTTAATTACTTAAAAGATAGTTTACCTAAAATAGATATTTTGGTAGTTCCTAGTGCAGAACACCATTTAGATACTGATTTAGAAAATACGAAGATGATTGATTTCGTACAAAAAGCCGCAAAAGAAGCAATGTTTGTGACATCTCATTGCGATGGTGCTTTCGTGTTGGCTAAAGCAGGACTTTTAAAAGACAAAGTATCTACAACTTTTCCTTCAGATATTGAAAAAATGAAAGAAATGTTTCCTGAATTAGATATTCGTAAAGATGTTTTGTTTGTTCATGATGGAAAATATATTACTTCAGCTGGTGGAGCAAAATCTTTTGAAGCTGCTTTGTACTTATGTGAATATTTATATAATAAGGATATTGCAAAATCATTATCTAAAGGTTTAGTAATAGATTGGGATGTGAATACAGTGCCTCATTTAATAATTAAGAAATCCAATTAAGGCTTTAACATGCTCGGGTTGTTATACCCCATAATAATACCTGCTATAAGAGTAAAAGCTCCTACAATGAGTGCTATTATGAGAATAATAATAATTGCAACTATAAAAAAACGTAATAATTTTAAAAAGAGTTGTTTTAAAGATAAACAATACAGTTGCTTATATGCATATAAATAATAAGCAACAAAGGTAAAGGTGCTAAATATGTATATTTTAGGATTAATTAATAGAGCCAATAAGAAAAATAGCATAGAAAAATACATAGTAGTACCTTGTAGATAACAATTCATTATAATGTGTTCTCCATAATTATGTGGTTTCCTAAAAGTAAATTTACTCATTAAAGCATATAAAGGAATAATTAGAAATGAGACAATATTAAAGTAATTTACAAAAAAGGAATAGAAGGCATTTTGGTATTTTACAGCAAATTGCGCGCTTTTTTTCTTGTTTTGTAATTTTTTAAATTCTTTTTTAGTAACTGTTTCTTTGTACTTCGTTAAGTCCTCGTTAGCTAATGTTTTTAATTGCTCGCTTTTTTCTTTGTTCATTGAATTATTTATGTCTATAAAGTCTTCAGTAAAAGAGCTAAAAAGAAGAAGCGATAATGCTGAACCAACGGCTAAATAAGCAAAAGGGTTTACATATTTTTTTCTAGTGCCATCCAAATATTCATTTAAAACTTCTTGCGGTTTTAAAATCATTTTTTTTAAAGTGCTAAAATATAAGCTGTCCCAGCCAAAGCTAGCAAAAAGCTCTTGTAATAAATGCTTAAAGGTAATTCTATCTTTGATGACTTTTGCTCCGCAATGTTCACAAAATAAAGCATCATTTTCAAGAGTATTTCCGCAGTTTTTACAATTCATGGCTAGTTTTGGTTAGTTTTTTCAAATATATAAAAGTAATTGAGATATGTAGCGAGAGTAGGTTGTTAGAGGTACAAGTGTAATCTATATACTAAGGTATTATTCTAAAAGAATTAATAAGGAGAATGCTATAAAAACTGAGGGGGGTTGAAAATTTAGTTATTTTTATTAGATATAGTGTTTTCTTAAGAAAGAATAAATTAAATGTTAAAAAACTTATAATAATGTAAATTATTTGTTTTTAAAGAAAGATTTATTTAGCTTCGTGGTGGAGAATAAAGAAAAGGTTATTTGGAAATTTGCTATTTTAAATTCCCTACCAAATTATTACAAATGTTTTTAGTACTTATTATGATTATCCATCTATAGATGGCTGTTATGCTATTGCTATAATGTTACTGTTTTAGACCTGTTTCTTTATTCTTTTAGAAAAATGAATAAGAAATAGAATAAAAAATGCCAGATACAACCAATAGTAATCAATATAAGGAGACTACAACATCTCAAGATGGGAAAAATGTGATGCCATTGTTACAGTCGAATTCGCATTTCTTTCTAAGTGATAAAGATTTCACTCAAGCAGATAACCAACGTTTTGGAGCGATATCAGAGAGTGAATTTAGGACGACAAGTGTTGTTAGCTTTAGTGGGGAGAAGAATGTGTATGCTATGTGCCAAGGAACTGTTTTTCTACAGCCACAAGAAGGAGATAATAGTAAAGTTAATCTAATCTTAAAGCCTTTCAGGCAACCTATTCAAGGTATCCCTATTAAATACATTGTATATAGAGGACTTAATAAAAGTGATTTTATTACCAGTGGTAATACATTAGCAGGAAGTGAAACTTCAGGTTCTGGATTTGTACAACATATTTGGAGTGAATTTAATAAGTTTTATGAAGATAATCCTAATACAACAAAACCAGAATTTTCTATAAGTTTAATTGGTTTTCCTGAAAGCGCAGAAGATCAAACCGTAACTAATTTAATAGATAATTATTTTTATAAAATAGCTGTTGACGAAGGAACCACCGAAGAAAATCCACAAAAGGCATACGAACTTCCAACAATACCCAAAGGGATAGAATTAGGAACAGCAACAAGTACTTTTGGAATAGACATCGTCTTGAATACTGGAGATTATTATATAGAAAATGATCCCAATCCATTTAAATTAGACTTAACATATGCTAGAGCGGCAAGATATTCTTTAGATACGAGTACCATTACAAATGAATTTCAACAGAAATTATTGAAAGAAAACGCTACGTTATTTATGGATGTAGCAGCTTTTTATGGATTGCATACGAATGGAGGAGGAAAGATATATGTAGGTAATTCAGATACACCTTTAACTACCAAAGAAACGATTTTTGAAATGTTAAATGGTTTTGTGTCTAAAAACAAAACATATATATACATACAAGCAAACAGACAGCGTTCTTATAACTTTTATAATAATTATATAGCAGCTGAAGATAATGATAATACTGTAAAAATAGGAAATACTGTAGCCGATGCCGTTGAAACAATTTTTGGAACGAATAATTGGCCAGTTCATGAATTTGTAAGTTCTGAAAATGGTAGCATTGCACTCCAGTTAACAACAGATAACTATAAAAATGCATCAGTATATGTTGTAACAGGGAAGCTAACGTCCAACCACGAAGAGAATTTTGTTAGAAATAGTAATCTGTTAGAAGAAGAAGTAAGTAGTTATACAAAACCAATTGTATTTCAAACAGAAACAATTGCTACAAATTCAATAGGGTCTTATATTTCTATTATTTGTGAAGCAAAGCAAATGTTAGCACAAGAATATGTATCTCCAGATACACCAGATGTAGTACCACAAAACTTTATTTTAAAAGATATAGACGATGTATTTGGATTGTTAGATGCCAAAATAATAAATACAAAGTTGAGTAGTGCGAAGTTGCCAACAATTGTGGATGAAAAATTACAAATTATAAATTTTCCAAATACTTCAGAAAATAATGATATAGGAGTTATAAAACATCAAAAGATTGAGGACACCATTCCTGTAAATGAAAATGAAGTGTTGCAAAGGGTTACCTATGAAACATTATTGCATAATATGAAAAGGACTGGTTCATCTTATATGAAAACAAGTACGCCAGTAGTAGACGCTGCTAAAACGAGTTTACAAGATTATGGGGCAAATCACAAACGGTTTTATCAGCCTAATTCACCTTATTACTTAAAAACACAATTATTTACAGATAGAGGACAAACTATTACAGGGCTAACCTTAAAAGCTTATGAAGGGAATATGCCAACAAAAAAAATATTGGGAATTACTAAGGAGGAAAGCCAAAAATTAAAAGATGTAGCAGCTCAATATGGATTAAATAATTGCAAGGTGTTTTTTATAAATGATTTGTATAACGAAGACGAATACTTTATATCTAATGAGAAGAGCAAGTATAAAAGATATTCGATTTCTATAGTAGGTGAAACAAATGGAGATTTAACGTTATTTAAAATTCCAGAAGAAATTAAGGTGTATAGTATTGATTCCTATTTTTTCTTTTCAGAAAATTATTCGAAGTATTCGTTCTTGCTATACGGAGACTATTATTCAAATCTAGAAATTTAAGCTATGAAAGATTTTTTAGTAACAAAAGACGGAAAGTATTTAGATTATTCTTTAATAAAAACTAATCAAGATTTAGGAGGGCAAGACTCATCTTATGGAACAAAATTTAATCCTGAAAATTTTAATCTTATATTTTTTGATGGAAGTGGTAGGTTAGCAACAATTGGTCAATATATGGCTATTAATGAAGCGATTTCGGAAGAATTTAAGGGGTATATAAAAATAGATGATTTTTTTAAAGCCAAAGCATCTAAGAAAAGAAATAGTAATACTATATCAAATGCGCAAACGCATACTGAAATTATCAGAAACTTTAATGCTATTCCTCTTATTAACCTAAGTGATGTTCATCAACCAAAAGCAGGAGATAAAATTAACTTAGCAAAACGATATATTGCTTTTGAAGATGGAAAATATATTGTTAAAACGCAGGTGAAATCTTTTTTGTATCCAGAATATCCAAATGAGAACTATAAAAATATCGAGAGTAAGTTACCTGAAAATATTCTGTTTAAAAATATAAACGAGTCTTTCCCTGGTTATGAACAAAAAAACTATAAAACAGATATTGTAGATATTAATGTAGGCACAATTAGTAACCCAGATTATAAAAGTTATCTAAGTAATTATTTTACAAGTGTAAATACAAAGAAATTTAAAAGGGCTAATGGTGAGTCTACAAGTTTAAGTGCATCTGAAAGAAATGTTATAGAACAAATAATGATGATCTATAATAAACTATTCAGTTCCGAAGAATTTGTGACTGTACTTAATGAAAATAATGTATTAAGGAGCTTATTTATAAAACATTTTGAAATTATTAATGATATTAATTTTACTGTTTTAAACCAAAAAATATACCATAACTATTTTACAAAGGAATACTTCTATATTTTACTTCAGCGATTAAGAGAGTTTTATTATTCTAGTTTCATTGCAGGAATAAAGGCAGGCAATCCTTTGGCTAGCACAGATTCAAATCTTTATGGATACATCATAGGATTATTTGGACCTAAAACGATGCAATATTTGGATTATAAGGAAGATAAAATCCAACTCTTTAAAGAATTTTTACAAGGCAATTGGTTTATTACAGGAAGATGGAATCCTACGTTACCAACTATTAAGCTAACCGAAGAAGAAGTGCTTATAACGATGATAGAATCCATACCTGTTTATGATATTAATGGGAACATTACCAATATAGAAGAGGTAAATAAATTTATGAATTTGTTAGCGAATAAACCATTTTATGAAAGACCTTTAAAGGGAGCTACTGTTTTCGAAGATTTATATAAAGATATAGACCCTGATGTAGTGTTTGGAGGTGCTGGAGCTCGAGGAAGGTTTGCAGATGCCGTATACAGAATGTGGTTGGCTAGTAAATACAACCCTAAAAATAAAGCTACACAAACTATATACGAATATACTTATACTCCAGAAGATGCTCAGTGGAAATTTTACGATGATGCTCAAGAAAATAAAATAGATAAAGGCGCAGCACCGAGAGTATTACCATATGAGTCTGAAAAAAAATTATTCTGGTATTACGACAATATGCAATTTGAGTTTGATGAGGATAAAATACGTGCTGATAAAAAAGTAATTGAGACTTTTTATGGAGGAAATGTAAGTCATAATCGTAGTACATATAAACCACATGGGTATTATCATATATTTCAACCTATCAACCTGATAAATGCCTCTGTAGATACCTTTGTTAAGGTACCTTTTGACAGAAGTGTTTTAACTGATAATAATCTTAATACCATAACACCTTGTGATATAGAACAAGAGGGAAGAGGAAGTAATTTACCTATATTTTACGCAAAATATATTGATGATATAGGAGATAAAAAAGATAATGAAGAAACTATCATGTTACTTGTTGATGTTGTTTCAATTGTTACAGGTGGTTGGGGTATTGCCAGAAGGTTATTGACAGAAGGAGCTAAAATAGCAGTTAAAAAAGCATTTAAAAGTGTTGCAGAAGGAGGCTTTACGAGTGCAGCTATAGCTGCAGCTAAAGCAGAATTATTAGCAACAGTTCCAAATTTATTAAGTGTTCTTAAAACTGTAGCTGTACCTACTATTGAATTACTTTTGGGAACAGCCAGTTTAGTACATAAGATAGCTACTGGTGGATGTACAGATTATCACAATTGCAACAATGAGCCTCCAACCCAAGGCCAACCTGGCTTTAAGAAATACCAACGATGTCAGGCAATAGAAAAATGGTTGTTTGCATTGGAAATGCTTACGTTAAGTGGTGATTTTATTGCTAAAAAATTCTTCAGAAAATCAACAGCTGAATTGAATGATGTGTTACCAGATCCAACTACTAATTCTAACCCTTTTGATGATGTAGAAGGTTTTACTGCTGATGATTATAGTAAAGTTTATGAAAATATAAGTTCGTTTAATGAATTAGGCGAAGCTTTCACCCGATTCCTTCAACGTATGGAAGCGGATTATCCAAAAATTGCGGAAAAACTTCGAGATTTTACCTCAGCCCAACAGCAGGCTTTTTTATTAGATTTTGAAAATGTAGGGGGTGATGTTTTAGAAAAGTTAAACGATGCTACAATCATGGAGCGTTGGCAAAAGTTATTTGATGTAAAAGCTATAGATCGTACTAGAGTAGATGAAGTTTTAACAAATACACAACAGTATAATAATACTGTAAAGTTTTATGAACTTGATAATTTAGCAGATGCTTTAAACGAATTAGAGTACGCTAGAAGAAAAGAATTTTTTGATAGTTTTGTAGACCAAAGTGATGAATGGTTAGCTAAATTATCGGAGAAACCAGAGGCTATTGGTAAATGGAGTAGAATGACGGCTGATATGAAATTGGTTGCAAAGAATGAACCAGAAATGTGGCTGTATATAATTGCAGATTTACCTGAAGGGACTAAGCTTAAAAGAAATAGTGTAAATTCAAAGCTTACTGGTCCAGATGGAACAGTATATTATAATATGCCTGAAATTGGCCCACCTCCAAAGATTAACTTTAAAACTTTAATAAAATTTAAAAAACTATCTCCTGATGAACAAAGTACCTATTTAGAACAGGCATATAGTAGGTTTACGGCTAATGCATCTGGTAATGCCTATACAGATGATCCTTTAAGAGTATTTGAGGGGGTCGAAATACCAAGAACTAGAGGAGGAGAGGGTATATCACCAGATTTTGAGAATACTGGATTACGATGGCAACAACCGACTCCACCATATAAATTAGGAGATAAGTTATTGTCTGAAAATGAACTTAAAAAGCTTAATTTAGAATTAACAGAACCTCTTGATGATATTATTGAAAAAATTAATAATGTAAACGGTCAAATAACTGCTCAAATAACAGGATTAAAAGATCGAAAAGATGATTTTGCCAATAGTTGGATAGCTATTGGAGTAAATTCAAAAGATGGTGAGAAAATATTGAGAAAACTCAAGTTAACTTGGCATCATGTTGATGATTTAGATACTAATATGTCGTGTACTATGCAACTAGTTAGGAGGTTGCCTCATCAAGATATAAGTCATTCAGGTGCTGTTAAACAAATGGAGTGGCTTTATGATATAATAAATGATTTACCTTAAAAACAGTTAAAATATAATAAAAAATGAATCCAGTAAAAATAACTTTTGAACCTAATGATAATGCTATTACTTCTGAAGAATTAAATGAATTTGAAAACTCTCTAGGGGGCTTAATTTTACCAGAAGACTATAAGGAACATATGTTGATTTATAATGGTGGAGATGTGGAGCAATATGATATAGTTCATAAAGATTATTATGGTTTAGGTGATGGAGGGATTAGTGATTTTCTTCCTATAAAATATGGTAACTATACCATAGAAAAAGTTAATATAGCTTTATCTGATAGATTACCTGTGGGTTATTTAGTAATTGGTTATACGAGTGGAGGAGGAGATATAATTATGTCACTAAACAACGATGATACTTATGGTAATACCAAAGTTCGGTATACAGAAGGAGAAATAATAGAGTTATCACCATCATTTACTGAACTCCTTAATGATATGGTTGAAGCAGAAGATTGATTTTAAAAAACAAATAATTGTTTGATTATAGTAGAATGTGGAAACATAGAAATAAAAATTACTATGAAATTACAAGAGAGTTACAAAGAAAAATAATTGCAAAAGGATAAAAAGGCAGTGTTGTAGACGGAAATTTTAGGTTACAATTATATGGCCAATTAAATTGCAAATAAAGCAAAGACAATTCACTAAGAAAACCTCTTAGTAATTAGTTAGTAAAAAAATGAATAAGTAAAAGGAAAATTATGGCAGATCAAAATAATACACCTGTTATTATACCAAGATATTACCCTAAATTATCATCAATTTTAGTAAAAGAAGATATTCCAGATATTTTAGGGTTCGTTAAAGACGGAATTGTAAATCTTTTTGATAATATTCACTATAAAGATTTACAATACAATAAAAGTCCAAGAGGAGATGCGGCTTTTTATAGTTTGTCTATCATCTCTAAAAAGAGATTAGATATAGAAATACCTGGAACAGGAATTTATTTAATTTTAAATCCTGATCCAGATGGAGATTTCAATATTTCAGCATTTCCCATTACAGTAGAATACGAATGGAAAATTCTATCGTATTTACGCTCTTTTAACTTAGATCAATTCGATTTTTCTCCGCAAGCATTCTTTGAGATTGCATTACGTGCGCTAAGTATTTCAGAAGAGCAGGCGGTGACTAACTTTATAAATACATTTACAGTTCCTGTTGACGATACCGTAACTGCTTTAGAGCAATTTGTAAATGATATAAATGAAGCAAATAGTGGTATTACATTACCCACTCCAACAGAGGATACTTCGATTTCAACTATTGTAACAGAATTATATTCGCAATCAGGTAACTATGCGTCGTTTATAGGTTTTGCTACATACATTTTAAAAAATGATCTGGAAGAAACTAAAAGAAAACTAAAAGCGTTTTTTGAAAGCTTATTACCAGAAGACATTGAAGAATATATAAAAGATATTTTAATTCCTAAGTTTAGTGCAAGCTTAGAATTATCGGCAGGTATAGAATTTCCCCGTAATTTATTACAACCAGTGTATCCTGTAGATCATCCAACACATGCATTATTACCATTACCAATAGAAAATGCAGAAACGGGACATCCATTAGCAGGATTTACGTTTGGAAAAGCATTGTTTTATGCCAATACGGAAAATGGTTTTGGATATCAAGTAGATTTAGAGCTCAATACGATGACACCTGTAATGATTGGAAATTCAGGGATTATCTTAAATATAGAGCGACTTAAAGTAGATTTAAGTGACACGGAAAATATTCGAGAAGCAGATTTAGAAGGAAGACCAGCTACCTTTAAAGGAGTGTATGCAGATGAAGTATCAGTAACATTACCAGCTCAATGGTTCGATGGAGGAGATAATCACCCAGGAACAACTGCGAAATTAGGAGGGTATAGTATGCTAATTGGTTCAGGAGGTATTTCAGGAACCATCATACTAGAAGCAATACAAATAGGATTAGGGGTTGTTTCTTCGTACTATGAAGACAATTTTAAGATTCAATATCCAATAGAAATAACGGCAAATAGTGAAACTAAAACAATTGCTAGTTATAGTGAATTGTTGGTGCATTTAAATAGTTTAAATGGAGCATCATATCAGTTTACATATCCGTTTTCTGTATTTGACTTAGAAACACAAGCACTCAAAACATTTAATATAGCTTCTGAATATGCAACTTATATTAATGGTTTACCTTCAAATACTCCACCTCCAAGATTAGTGAAAAAGTTCGGAGAAAATGGGTTTGAAATTTGGTTTACGAGTTTTGATATCAGTTTTCAACAAGGAAAAGTTACAGAATCAAATATTAAAGGAGGTTTAAAAATACCACGATTAAAAGATGCTAAAGGAGACATTGCCAGTATAGAAATTTCAGGGCATATAGATGATGGAGGAGGATTTAATCTAACAGCTTCAGAACAAGATGGTTTTGAACCTATAAATGTATTTGATTTATTCAAGATATATATAAATTCATTAGAAATAGGAAGAGATAGCGGAGATGAACCGTTCTATTTAGGAACTTCTTGTGATATTGAATTTACAAACCCACTTATAAGAAGTTTCTTAGGAGATCGTAAACTAGGTATCGATCGCTTAAGAATTTATAGCGATGGTAGTTTAGAAATTGAAGGAGGATCAATCCCGCTTCCAAAAAGTTTCCCAATACCGTTAGGACCAATAGATATGATGGTTACAGCTATACACTTTGGATCTTTCCAAGAAGAACACAATGGTGTAATGCGTAAGTATAACTATTTTGGTTTTGATGGAGCTATAAGTATGGGACTTATTGGAGTAGAAGGTCGTGGAGAAGGATTGAAGTATTTTTATACAGTAGACGATGGACCGGGAAAAGAACCACATTCTTACATAAGCATTCAAACAATTGAGGTAGATTTAACAATACCAGGAAATGCGTCAGCAAGTGAAGCTACAGCAATTATAAATGGTTGGTTAAGTGTAAACGATGTAGAATATGCAGGAGGAGTATCACTTAAACTACCTAAATTAAAAATGGCAGGTGGAGCAAGTATGCGTTTGCAGCCTAAAGAGCCAGCATTTTTAATTGATGCTCATTTGGAGATACCTACACCAATTCCATTGGGAGCAACGGGACTAGGAATTAGTGGGTTTAGAGGTATTATGGGATTCAGATATGTGGCTGAAAAAGAAGCTGTAGGGTTGCATTCGCATGATGATAAATGGTACGATTATTATACGCATCCACCAAGAGGAATACATGCATCTAAATTTAATGGACCAGATAAAACAGAGAGCTACACAAATCCTGTTACATTAGGAGCAGGAGTTACCATAGGAACGGTAGGAGCTAGTGATGTTATTTCCTTACGTGTAATGGTGTTATTATCTATACCTAATTTATTAATGATAGATGGTAGAGCAAGTATTTTAAGTAAGGAATGGGGCTTAGATGATAAAGGAGAACCACCTTTCTTTGCTTTCATGATATTGGCAGACAATGGTATAGAAATAGGAGCAGGAGTAGACTTTAAGTTGCCTGGATCATCAGGAAGTATTATTGATATGCACGCATATATGCAAGCAGGTTTCTTCTGGGATAATCTTTCAGGATGGTACTTGAATTTAGGAACACGAGAAGACCCTATTGCAGCTAAGGTATTATCATTAGTAGAGATGCAAGCTTTCTTAATGCTTTCAAGTAGTGGTATTGCAGCAGGAGCTAAAGTAATTTTTGATATTAGAGAACGTTTTGGTCCTATTAGAGTAGAAGCGTGGCTAATTGCAGAAGTAGGAGGGTTTATAAGTTTCGAGAGACCTCAAATAGGAGGTTATATGGGAGTAGATGCTGGAGGAACAGTCGATTTATTCGGAATTATTGAAGTGAGTATTTCGTTCTCTGTATTCTTTGCTGTAGAAGCAGCCAGTCCATTCTTAATTTATGCAGAAATACGTGTTTGTGGAAGCATAAAAATATGGTTTGTAAGAATACGTATTTGTGCAAGAGTTAAAATCAAATGGGAGAAAAACCGACGTGTAGATAGAACTCCTATTCCACCAATAACGCCAATTTTAGCACCACTTCCAGCTTTAACTAATGAAGTAAACGATCAAGCAGCTAAAGGAATTCATATGTTAACTGGAGAAACTTTTGAGCTAATTAACTTTGGTGAAGCAGTACCAAATGCAAATAGCGATAAATTTGATGAAGTTATTTTACCATTAGATACGTATGTAGATATAAAGTTTGATAAATCGTTGATAGCTAGTAGTGAAGTTGCTAATGTAATAGGTAGTTATAATAACCCTCCAGAAAATTACGAGGACTTAATACCACCTGTTAAGGTTATTAAAGGAAATGAATTACGTCAGGTAAAACATCGTTATGAAATAACAGATGTTAGCATTAAAGCAGCCAAAGAAGGTTCTTCTACATGGGTAGATTACCATCCTTATGAAGCTTTATTGAAAGGAGAAGGTTTAAGTGAACAAGACTATAATGGAATTGGAAACTTACGTATTGGTCATTGGCAAAAATCGAGTAAAGAGTATAATGCAATTAGAATCTTAGCAACTTCTCCGTTTTCGTATACAGAGCAAGGGGAGCCAGGTTGGTTTATTCCTGAGCAAATAGGACTAACACATAGGACTTTTTTCTGCGAAGGAACTCGAAGAGATGGAGATTGTGTAAACTGGTTAAATAGTCCTTTAAACAGTTCATATTATACACAAACAAACTTCCCATATTATCATTCGCATCAAGGTGTTTTCTTTAATGTTTCACAAGGACAACGATCTAATGTAAATGGTGTTGTAATGAATTCTGGAGCTCAAGTCGTTAATGATTTAAATACATTTGGATTCAAACAATCGTTAAAGTTCCCTAATACTAGTGCGCTAGAGTTTAAATTACCAAAACCATCTAGAGAAGTAACTTTAAAATTAAGTACAGCAGCAGAAGGAGTAAAAGTAATTTATTATAAATCATACCTTCCAGAAGGAGCATATAGGATAGAGTATTTACCAGTAGCAAGTGTTAATTATACACCGTTAGAGTTAGCCGATTCCGAAGGGGTAAAGTATACAAATACCTCAGATGCTATTAGTAAAATAGAGATTTACCCAATTAGTGCAGATCAATTTGAAATAGATAGAATTTATGAGCAAATAGAGGCATTATTCTTAGAAACCTATGAAGAATATGGAAGTGAAATACCACTTGAAGCAGAAATAGAAATCCCAGCAAATTCAGCAGAATATAATAGATTATTAGGTGAATTAGATGCTTTGCTAGGAAGAGGTTGTTCAACAAATCCTCCACCTATCAGGAGAGGAATTGGTTATATGGAAATACAAGCTTCTAATTTTACACAAAAAAGATTTGAAGTAGGAAAAACAGTAGAAGAACCAGTGGTTTCAGATAGTTCATGTAATCCATGTGAGTTACACGGGGTGCTTTTAGACCATTATAATAATTGTTTTACAGATGAAGCAGAAGAAAATGAAGATTATAATATTGAGTGTTTAGAAGAATTTTTAAACTTTATTACAGGTTGTGGAACAAATACAGCTCCAGTAGTTACTGGAATCACATTCCCAGATGGAAATTGCTGTGAAAATGTGGTTACAGGTAGTGGAGCATCAGTTTCTCCTCTTGTAACTACAGGTTCAGGAAATTGTAACAGAGGTGTTGAGTTTACGATTATAGGTGCTCCAAACGAAGTTATAAAGTATGATTTAATTTTTAACCCTCCAGTTGGAAGAAATCAAACAAACGTTGCTCTAACTTTAGATAGTTTTGGTAGAGGTACAGTTAATACCTTTATAGGAGCTGGCCATTCTGCACAAGCAACAGGAGTAGATGAAGTGAGATTGAATATAATTAATACGGCTTCAAGTAATAAAACAGCTAGAGTTTCTATGAGTTTTTCAAATTGTCCAGTTTAAGAAAAAAAATATGTGTCGAATAAATTTTACAATACAACATACAGATGCTAATGGAGATGGACTTCAAGCAGCACAAGGAAGATATAAATTTAAAAACGAAGTTGCGTTTCAAGATATATTTAATATTAATTTATCTAACCCACAAACACCAGATATTAATGTAAATGGGGAGTATGATTTACAAGTTAGAGTACAAGATGTAAGAGGACTTTGGAGTGAGTGGTTTACTTCTCCAGAAGGATTTAAAGTAGGTAATTGTACACCAAATCAAAAACCAACTGTATTTGCTGGAGTAGATCAAAATATAGCATCGAATAATACAACAGTAACAGCAATTGCATCAGATCCAGATGGAACAATTGTCAGCTATTTATGGGAAGTTATGAGTGGTGGTCCATCAGTTACTATTATAAACCCTAATGCAGCAACTACAGAAATTACGGGGCTTATAGAAGGAACACATAGATTTAGATGTACCGTTACAGATAATGATGGTTTAACTGCGCAAGATGAGGTTGAAATTATATATATACCTAATGTCAATGAAAATAATCTATTCAAGGTTGTTAAAATAGATGCAGGTAGATTTAAACTGGAAACAAGTAGGTATATTAATACAGCAACGTTTATTTTAAATTATGTAACTAAAGTTGAGGATGATCGTGAAAGTCAGGATGGAAATGCTACGTATGAATATTTTTCACAAACAATACATTTGAATGGAAACTTTGATTTGCAAAACTCATCAGATAAAAACACGATTATTAATGAAATTGTTTCAAAGCCTACAGTAATAGGGAATGCTACTTTATGGGAGGTTACTAACGGTATTTTTAGTATAGAATTTAATACCATTTTTGGTTCCTCAGACAATGGAATGTCATATACAGTTTTAAATAGTGTTACTAATGTATCTGCAACCTAAGTATGTTATTTAATAATTATAAAGCAGTAATAAGCATCTTATATTATTTGTTAGGGGAAGATAATTTTGCGATAACAGGAAGTCTGGCAGATTATAAACATTTAGAAAAGGATGTTGTAATAAATGACATAGATCTAATAATTGTAAATGAAAAGATTTTAGAAAATTTGAACCCTTACTTTAAAATGGTAAGAACAAAAGCAATAGAAGATTCAAATATTCCTCATATTAAAAGGGTTTATGTTTACAATATACTATATATAAAAGTAGAAATATTTGTGAATGAGGTTTTTAAAGAAGTAGAAAAGAAGTCTTTTTTAAATATGTCTTTAAATTTTATAAATAGGAATGGAAGGAAAAAAGAGCTTTTAGACTTTATTGAATTGTCAACGAAACAGGAAGATAAAGATAGAGTGAAGAAATATACTCAAAAGCTGAATAGATATAAATAAAATGATTTATAAGAACTGCTTATGAAGTATAGAAAATAGCAGGGAATATAAGATATGAAAATAAAAAGTTACTAAGAAGATTATGACGCCAATAAGAGATCAAAAAATAGCAGCAGCGATAGGATCTGAGTTTACAGAATATAATTCGGTTTTAGCAAAATTAAAAACATGTAAAAATCCAGTACAGTGTAAAGAGTATTATCTAAGATTAAAAGTGTTGGCAAAAGATATTATGGCTAGCATAAAAAAATTGTGTAATACTTCTAATTCAAAACAGTGTGGAACATTATTACACGAGTTATGTTGGTTATCTGTAGAAGATTGGACATACAATCTGAATATACCAAGTCAAGATGCTATACAGCAAGATCATGAAGCAACAGTAGAGGCTATTAACAAAGCAGGGGCACCTATTTGGCGTCCAAACACAAAATATCATGTTGCATTTACCGTAAAAGATATTGTAGATGATAGTCATGAGCATGAGTACAAATATCACTATGGATTTAAAACTGCAGGAACTATCGGACATTATCATAATGCACCAAATGTAAATTATGGAGGGGAGCGAGATGCAGATGGTAAACTATTAAATCCAGATCAATACGCATTAACATCTTTAGAACAATATATAGATTATAGACGTTCATACCCAAATGCAAACGGAAATTTATTGCGCTCTAAACCATTATTCTATGGTCATGAGCACGCAAAGCTTCAAATATTTTATATAAAACCATATGTGCCTCATATGTTTAAAAATAAATGGGCGACGTATGGAGGAAGTTCAGATACATTTTTACCAGCTATAGAAACAAAAGATAATGAGAATAATAGCTTAGAAGCTTTCAAAGTCTTTATTCAAGATCCAGTTTCAAATGTAATTTTAGAGCATCCAATGCCTCCAGAAGTGGATGTAACGAATATTCCTCAGACAACTGAAGAATGGACTGAAGATAGTGAAATTCCAATGCCTCCAGTATTACAATATGTAAAGAATTTTGTGGAAGCGCAAGGAGGAACTTGTGGTTTTGATGGAGGAGAGATTATTAAGCCAGCAAGTCAATATACAAAGGTTACTTTCCAGAATTTAAAGCCTCGTAAAATGTATACAGCTATCATAACGAATGCGTTTGATGGTGAACGAAAACAAATACATGATTATGTATTCCAAACATCTCGTTATGCTTCTTTTGAAGAGCAGGTAAATAGTTATAAACTAGATGAAGAAAATACAACAAAAGCAGTATATACGCTAGATTTAGATGTATCAAATGATACAATTAACAAAGCTTATAGTACACTTGTAACAACAGAGGCAACTAATGATATTCAAGAAACAGAATTTCTAGATTATTTAGATAGAATCTTAGAAGGAATTTTCAAAATGACTCCTTTAGATCCTCCTGCAACAACTGAATTTAATATTATTCGAAATTCAAATGCAAACGATGCTATTGGTATATTAGTTAGAAGCCCAGAGCCTTTTAACGATCCTAAAATACCGTTAGAAGAAATTAAAAATACAATTGCTGTATTATCAAATGATGATCCAACTACAGTAGATGGTGATTATTCTGTAATCTATGCGAAAGATTATTCACAAGCATTAATTATGCATAGCAATAAAAAAATAGCAGCTACGAGTTTAAATATTCGTTTCCAATATAAATTATGGAATGGTGATAGTTATGCTATAAACGACACTGTGATAAGTAACATTCAAATAAATTAATAAGAAAAAGAGAAAATGAGCTTTATAAATAAATATAAAATAAGTGGTGAAATCACTGATAATAAATATACTAAATCAGTTAGTAAAGAGTTTGTTGAAGGAGAGTTTTCCTTTATTTATAATATAGCCAGAAATGCTAGTGGAAAATGTATTATAACAAAGCTTAATACTTCAGGGAATACTATCTGGGTAAAAGAAATAGAGCAGTTTGATATACATTACGTTCATACGATTGAAGAAGTATCTTCTAATTTATCAGAATATACAGCTGTGGCTACTTTTGGAGCTTCTCCAGAAGCATTTATATATTTAATAAAATTTGATACTAATGGTAGTATTCTACAAATAAAAAAAATAACAACACAATCTCATACAGGTCAAGAAGGAAGGTATGTTCAGTATTATAACAATCATTTTTTTATAGTTTTTAACAAGGAAGTTTTAAAAATAAATAACAATGGAGACCTTGTTCAAAGGTGGGAGTTCTCTAATACAAAGTATATATCTAATAATGCTTACTCATTTTATGTTGAACCAATAACAGGCTATATGTTATTTTTTCACCACGTTTCTACCGATGAAAATCTTGCCTATTTAGTGGTAAGAGATCAAAATTTTGCAAAAGTAGAAGAAATACAAATAAATTATCCTAATGCAGTAAGTAGATTAAATCCAAACGATGCAATATTTAGAAAAACAGATAATGGATTTGATTATTTCTTTTCAATGTCTAAAGAATATGGAGCAGAAAACCAAGAAGTTTGTCTTGTAAAAACAGAGAACAATCAAATTACATATAACAAAGTAATTGAGGTTACAAGTTACAATAGTTTGTTGAGCAACTTAACATTAGTAGATAATTATATTTATTACCAGAGTTTAGAAGGAATTTTTAAGTTTTCCTCAAATGACTTAACACCTGTGTGGCTAAAGAGAATTAACGGTTTTGAGCAAGTAGAAAGATTAATATATAATGAAGTAACAAAAAAAATAACATGTAATTACTCTGATTTTTCAGGTGTGTATAATTATAATTTCAAGGCATTTTATTTAGATAGCGAACTTAATAGTTGTGTAACCGCTATACAAAGTATTCCTTCACTAAATACTGTAAATTTAAATTTTACAATAACAGATGATTATACCGAAACGGAACAAAATCTAATTAATAGTGAAACAATTTCTAATGAATTTGTTAGTAAAGAATTAACAATTACAGAAATATGTCCAAGTAATATATTTGATATAACGCAAAGTACAATTACAGCTAGTCCTAATATTATCAGCACTAGTGGAATAGAGTTTTCAACAATAACAGTACAACTTAAAGATAGTAAAGGAGAAAATATAACTAATGGAGGAGAATCTATTATTGTTTTAACAACCTTGGGAACAATAAGTTCAACTGTAGATAATGGAGACGGTACCTATACTGCTTCTTTAAATTCGACAGAAGTAGGTTCATCATTAGTATCTTTTACAGTGAATGGAGTTGTCTCACCTAATAAAGTTAATGTCAATTTTATAGAGTCTCAAGATATAGATCATGAATATTTTGTAAAAGATTTAAAAGGGGCATATCAACCGTTTTTTATTAGTAACTTTTTATATCATGCAAATTATAGAAATCAGAGTAATGTATATAAGAATATTCCAGTAAAGATTATAAAGACAGATGTAAACTATAATATTTATTGGGCAAAAGAGACAACAAATATGCATTTTGTGCTTAATATTATTGGTTGTGATAATGGAGATGTAATTGTTTATGGAGGAGAATATGAAGAAGTAGGGGATATAGCCAAGGTAGTTTTACTAAGATTAAATACAGATGGAAATGTTGTATGGTTAAAAAAATATGATATAAATACTGTTAGGTATCATTCAGATGCAACTAGACGAACCTATATCGCTAAATTAGAAGACGGGAAATATATATTTAGAGGATTTAAAGAAATAGGTACCATAGATGAAAATGGTAATTTAATTAAAACCATTGTCGTTAAAGATACGAGTACAGATAATGATGTTATTTTTTATGATTTAACAATCAGTAGCGGCAAAATTTTTCTTTTAACATCTTCTCTTACAAGTGGAGATATATTAGGTTTAGTATCATTAGATAAAAACTTTAATCTTTTAACTAAAGAAGTAATTTATTTCTCAGATTATAAAAATACAATTGCTTCAATCCCTTGGATAGGTACTTATGAAAATAAACTTTTTGTCATAGCTCATGGGCGGGTTAGAAGAGAGAATAGATATAAAAAGTATCTAGTATCAATAAATGCAGATACACTGAAAGTAGAACAAACTATAGGAATAGGATACTTTGGACCTATATATTCTAGAAACACCTGGTTTTTAGAAATTAATGATGAAGGCTTATACTTTATAGAAGTAGATAGCGCTAAATCATCTTCAACTATTTATTGTAAGTTAGATAAAGAACTAAATTTATTATGGATAAAAAGACAAGATAATTATGATATAAATCAAGAGACTTCTATAATTTGTAACGATTTTGCATTATTAAATGAATCTTCTACTAGAAAAATTATTAAAGTAAATAGCAATATTGATCCTAATAATTGTTTTAATCCAACAGTTACTAATGAAGAACATATCACTGAGACTTTAACTTCTGTTGTAAAGAAAAGGGATTTCAAAAATATATCATTATTAGAGCAGTCAATACAAGAAGATAACCCAGTTGTAGTATTAAATAATTTTGATATATCTTTTATAGATGATTGTATTGCTATCATTCCTGTTGATTTAACTAAAAGTAGTATTGTAGCTAATCCTACATCTATCTTAGCAAATGGTACATCAGTTTCGGTAATCACAGTTACGTTAAAAGATGCAGGAGGAAATATAATAACGAATTCAACAAGTAATGTTGTTATACAGACCGATATAGGTAATTTAAGCACAACAATAAATAATAGTAATGGTACTTACACTGCAAACTTAACGAGTACTGTAGGAGGTACTGCTACATTATCTTTTACTGTAGACGGAGAAGCTTCTCCTAATGAAGCGGAAGTAGTTCTTACTCCAGTTACTTTAGAATTAACAAACTCAACAAAACTTCAATCTACGAATTTATATGTACAAGCAGCAGGTTCTACAGGGAATGATGGTAGTGTTAAAGGTGTTCATTTAAGATGGTTATTAAAAGGATACCTAGGAGATACTCATTTACCAAAAGGGAATAATGCAAGAACAACGCACCATTTTAATAAACCAGATGACTTTGTACGTATTTATAGAGCTCCTTATGAACCTCAATACGTAACTTTAGATTTCGAAAATCTGTCACCAAGTGTGGTAGATCATAGCAATTACCTATGGATTTATCGTATAAATGAAGTGCCGTTTTACGTATATTTTAAAAATAAATTACAATACAATAGGGTAAAAGGTACTACTAATGCATTAGCAAATAGTTTTAGTTTTATTCAGAATTATGGAAATAATATTATTGAAATAGATCATAAAACTACCTTGTCTTTTGCAATAACAATGAAGGCGGCAAGTACTTCAACAAATATTCAAGCAGAAGTTTTATCTGTAGAGGACAATACGTTAACTGCACCTAAATATGTTACAGCACGAAAAGAATTTGTTGGCGAAGGACGATTAGAAGAAGAAAATATTAGGACGCTTAGATTCAAAGCGAATCATATCAAAGAAATTCAATTTGAATTATATGCAGATGCATTAACTCATAATTTAGTAGAAGAGAAATGGGCATTTGTAGGCGAGTATGCTTTAACTACTGAAGATACTATAGCAGAAAACAGATTAGAACCTGAAAATAATACAGCTACAATTCATGGAGAGTGGCCTCGATTTAATGATGGGGATACTGTTAATAAAGACAATTACATAGATAGATGGAATGGAGCAGAAACACAACCGTATAATTCAGCAACTGAACCAGCGTATTATGAGTATTATGATAGACGTTTAAAAACAACGGTCAAACGTTATATAGAACTTTCAGATGCCAGCGCGAATAACCCAGTAGCAATGGAAGGAATACCATTTGGTACAACATTACCTGAAGGTGTTACATCACAAGAAGAAGATACACAAGATATTTCTAATTTAACAATACTACAGTTAGCTTCAATGGATTATCATTTGGCTAGAATGTTAGGATTAGGGCATATAGATACGAGTATAGATACAAATGAAGAAGCAAAAAAGTATGTTTACTTAGCTGAATATAAAACCACTCATAACATTAATAATGGTTTAAACGATAATGGAGCTAAAGATATTCAACATATATTTTTATCATTACCAACAGCTATAACTGATGAAAGATTACCTATTCCAGTTAATTTACAAGAACCAGTCTTAGGAATCCATAATTCAACAAATGAAAATATTACTGAATTAGTAGATGAAGAAGGGTATTTATATGATGGAAAACAACGTTTTATAAGTTTAATTAATGAAGAGTTACCAAATAATCAAACAAATTTAGGTTTCTTTGAGGAAAGAACATTGTTTAGTACAGCAGAAGCTACAACACCAGTATATGCGGGAATAGAATATAAATTATTTGATCCAGCGAATCCTAATTCTTCTAATTGGAGAAAACCAGAATTATCAAATACGTCAAAATATAAAAATTACGCTACAGGCGATAATTCTTCAGCTGAATTTAATGAAGCAGTTCCTATTTTAGTTCCTGAAGCTAATGAAGTATTATTTCTGCATAGAGAAAGAGAAGAAGGATGGCACCGATATGGTTCTTACGGAATCAATTGGTTTAGCCGATCTCAACAAAGTACTGTTTTTTGGGATATAGAAACAAGTTTTAGCCCACAAAATAGATTGTTGCCTCCATCAAATATTAAGGCTTGTTTAATTGTAGAAGAAAGTCCATTAATGTTAACTTCTGCTAAGGAGCAAGAACTGTTCGAAGCAATAACAACAGAGGATAAAACATTAGTTCGTTTAACGTTTGATCATAACATTAATCAAGATAAAATTACATATCAGATTAATGAAGACTCTATGGGCACGTTTACAGACCCATTACACGAAAATGCTATTTATAGAGATGACAAAGAGGTTTTTGCAGATAGAGTTAATCTTTTCTTTAGGAATAAACCACCAAAAACAGTTACAGGGAAAATAAAGAGTATTGAAACACATGCTAACAATGCTTTGGCTATTATTAGAACTGAAGATTATTTTTTAGTAAGTACAGAAACTACAATTACTCCAGAAGTATTGCCTAATGAATTTACCAATTTTGTGGGAAGTGTTTTCATGTTTAACGATACAAAATATATTGTTCATGAAGTAACGGCTTCAACAGTAGCTGATGAAGGACCAATATTTACAGTATATAAAGAATTAGTTTCTGAAGCAATGTTAAACGGTACAGAGCCTGATCCAACAGTACCTTTAGAGTTACCTACTTTTAGTGATGTTACGATGTTTAACACTGTTGAAAATATGCTTACGGAAAGTAATTGGAAAGTGGGAGAGTCTTCGGCAATTAATAAACTTGACTTTCAAATTAATATAGGAAACAATTGGCCAATACACAGAGAGGTTATAGATGAAGAAAGTATTAGCGGCGTTCCTGAGCAAATACTTGAAAAATCTAGAGGAATATGGGAAACCGCAGTTATTGAAGAAGCACGTAGGCCTGAAGAAAATATCTATGATGCTGAAGGAGTTTTAATCGCTGAACCAAAACATGTTGGAATGTATAAAATTACATTTCCTAATTCATTAGATCATCATGCTCAGTTTAATTCTCATAATGTAGATTGGTACCAAGGTATTGTTAGAATACATACACAGAATAATCCAACAAAGAAACGTAAAGTACTAGAAGTAGTAAAAATAGAAAATGTTGGAACATCTGATCCACTTGTTGTTTATGCATTGGATCCTCAATATCCAACAAATGTTGATAATGCAAGTAGTGTTCCAGGTTTTGATCCTATACTAACTGGTAGTCAAGAGGTGAATTTCTATCCAGGTTATAGAGTATACTTATATCACGATGCTACTCATCATTTAACAGAAGAAGCAATACTTCCAAGTAGAGGAGAAGGATTAAAATATTCTATTGTAGGATTACAATCTGTAGATCCAGATTACCCAGAAAGTGCTACAAATCCAAATGAATG
Source organism: Tenacibaculum amylolyticum (assembly GCF_964511145.1). Lineage (NCBI taxonomy): Bacteria > Pseudomonadati > Bacteroidota > Flavobacteriia > Flavobacteriales > Flavobacteriaceae > Tenacibaculum > Tenacibaculum amylolyticum. Next base: position 6,936 of record NZ_CAZEFZ010000030.1, on the reverse strand, counting down.
GTATACTTCTAAGATTGGTCAACCAGCACAGTTCTTTGCACAAGAAGTTATCCGTCCAGAAATTCCATTGTTATCAAATGGAGAAGAATTTGTTTATGCAACAAGGCCAGATACATTCGGAAAATCAACATTCTCTTTAACACCAGGGTTTAGACACATACCACATGGAGTACAGTTTTATAGAAGTAATGATGATGCTATTTTAAATGCATTATATAAGCCGAGTACCGTTATAGAAATTAAAGAGAAATTAAAAGAAGATATCGATTCTAAATTTCATTTAGTAAAAAGATGGCAGAATTTATTAGGCTTTAATTTTGAATACGAAGAAACATTTCAAACAGATAATGAATTCTTTATATATCCGGAAGATGAAACAGGATATCGTTTCCCAAAACCAGATAAATATGAGTTATATAACTCTATAAATAATGTGTTAGAATATAGAAATGAGAATTATGGAACAACATACAGTTTATTAGATTTAGGGGATCGAGCTGATGATACAAATAATGGTGTAATAGGAGCTGTAAATTTAACAGATGTAGTAATTCCTAGGTTAGAATCAGAAGGAATAAATAATGATGTAACATTTAAAGATTATATACAATCTGTAATTCATAACGTATTTACACCGCTTACAGAAATTCCTTTAATGTATCAGTATATTAAAGGTTCAGATTACCAGCCAATAGCTAAAAAACAAGTAATTCGAGATGCAAGTGGTAGTTTATTACCACCTACAAGCAATAAGTTTGATATGGCTCCAATGGCTAAAAGAATGTCAACAGAGTTTATTAACGAAATTCCAGGAGCAGATACTCGTATTTTATTTACAGATTTCAATTTAGATGGTACTTCAGATAATTTATATTTCTATGCTATCAGAGAAATGGGAAGTACGATGCAACTAGGAGATTTTAGTCCTGTGTTAGGCCCAGTAAAATTAGTAAATACGAAACCGCCTAAAAGCCCAAGTGTAAGGAGAATATTACCAATTTTACAGAATAGAGTTTTAAATATAAACCCAGGTGTATCTGTAGAAATAAATGCATATCCAAAGGTTGAAAATATTAAGCAAATAAAGTTGTACAGAACATTAGAACCGAGTAAAGCTTTATCTGTTAGAACCATGGATTTAGTAACAACAATAAATCTTGAAACTGACGGACAACTCACAAATAACATTTGGAAGCTGAAAGATGAGTTTACAGATTTAGGTTATGTACCATATGGAGATCCTTTATATTACAGAGTAACGGCTTTAAGAGAAGTTGAATATGCAGATGGAAGTAATACTGTAAAAGATGGACATCCTCAAATAACAGAATATGTCCCATCAGAATCATCAAAACTATTAATAAGTAGTATTGTAGAAAATGCGAATCCAGAAGCTCCAACTTTAGAATATAATTTTGATGCAGATTCAACTGATGCTACACTACTTAATCATGTTATATTAAAATGGGATAAGAAAGTCCACAATGGAAAGTACCATGTATATAAAATGAATGCACAAGGTAATTGGGTGAATATTCATTCTTTGAGTTCTAATGTAGAAGATGTACAATTACTATTAGATGATACTTCTCTAGGAAATGGAACACTTAAGGTAACAACTGAAACTGGAGATGTAAAGTATCATCATTTTAAAGTTGTTTCAGAGAATTCAACAGGCATGATGAGTACAGAAGAAAAAATACTTACGATTCCTAATTTAAATAATATCGACGATGAAGAAGGTATCGGAGATATGATCGTAGAAAACACAAATATTGTTAGATAAATAAAAAAAATAGATTATGGCAGAGCAAAATAGAAGTACACTAAAAGAATATTTTAAAGCGGGGGCTAAGCCAACCGAAGAAGAATACAAAGATTTAATAGATAGTTTCGTAAGTAGAACGGAAGATGATTACGTAGAAACATTACCACCTTTACCTAACGCAACTACTACAAAAAAAGGAATTGCAGAACAAGCAACATTATCTGAAGTACAAACAGGTACAGATGATACTAGATTTGTAACACCAAAAGGAGCAAAAAGAGCGGTGGAAACCTTTGCGTCTTCATTAGCACCAGTTCAAAGTGTTAATGGACAAACAGGAGATGTTGTTATTAATATTATTGAAGAAGATAGCGGGTGGCAAACACCGATATTACTAAACGGTATTCAAAACTATGATAGTTCCTACCAAGGAGTTAGATACCGTAAAAAGAACGGTGTTGTATATATAGAGGGAGCAGTAAAAGGTGGTGGAGCAGGTTTATTGACTGTTATTTTTACGTTACCAGTTGGTTTTAGACCTAGTAAAAGACTTATTTTTAATGGGGGTAAGTCTGGTAGTACGCCTGTAAGGATAGATATTGCCACTGATGGAAATATACATTGCTATGGTTATGATACTACTTTAACAAGTATTTCAGGGATTTCTTTCCTAGTTGATTAAAAAAATGAAAATTTAAAAGAATAAAAAATGAGTACATCAAAAAATATATTAAAAACATATTTTCAAACAGGAGATTTTCCTACAGAAGCACAATTTGCAGAATTAATAGATAGTTTTCGTCATGTAGATGATGGAAAAGTAATTAGAAATTTCACGATAAATGCAAATGGAGACTTAACAATTACCTTAAATACGAATGAAACAATACAAATTGATCAATTTGTATTGCCTTCAAGTATGCCTGTTAGTTTTATAGATGGATTACAAAGTATTATAGATAATAGCGTTACCGTTGGTCAACTAAATGAAGCTATAGCTACTTCTGCTTATGGGATTAAATATTCATGGAATTCAGATGCAGAAAGAAATGCTCAAACTGGAATGAAAAAGGATGAGCAAGGAGTACAAAAGAATACAAGAGAGGTCTATAAATATACTGGTAGTAACTGGCAATTGTTTTACACACTAGATGCTGTACATAACCATGACGATCGTTATTATACAGAATCTGAGAGTGATGCTCGTTTTTTAGGAAAGACAGCCAAAGCTGCAGATAGTAATAGATTAGATGGGTTAGATAGTTCTCAGTTTGCAAGAACATCTCACAGTCATCCATGGGAACAAATTACAGATGTTCCTGCTACTTTTCCACCATCATCTCATAATCATGATGATCGCTATTATACAGAGTCAGAAAGCGATGCTCGATTTTTAGAAAAGACGGGTAAAGCTACAGATAGTGATCGATTAGATGGGTTAGATAGTTCTGCATTTGCTAGAATGTCGCATTCGCACTCATGGAATCAAATTACAGGCAAACCTTCAACTTTCCCTGTATCATCTCATAATCATGACGATCGTTATTACACAGAATCAGAAAGCGATGCTCGATTTTTAGGGAAGACAGCAAAAGCTTCAGACAGTGATCGATTAGATGGTATTGATAGTAGTGGATTTGCTAGACAAGAAATAATATCCGCTAAAACCCTTAGTACTGGGTGGTATACAATTGCAGTGAATAATGGGGATAGGGCTAGTGCGAAATTTGTCATAAGAGAAACAAGGTCAAGTTATCATCAAGCAGTTCATTTTTATGCAGGACATCATTTTGGTAATGGGAATATCATCACTGTATTATCAAATTCTTCTTATGCTAATGGAGGAGTGTTTAGGTACTTAAGAATAAAAGAAGGAAGTACTTATGATGGAGTTATGTTACAAGTATATATAGATGTCAACGACTCACCAGTATATGGTATTATTTTAGAAGATATCCAAGCAAATGGCTGGATTGCTAAAAATTGGATACCTGATGGAACGAACCCAGGAAACGTCTCTAATTTCAGTGCGTTAACAAATGTCGCTGCTCAGGTAGACTTAGATAAAACTTTAGGAATTAACACAACAGAAGGTTTATACTCTAAGAATCTTAAAGTTTTAACAGAAGGAACAGATTTATTATTAACGGATCAAGAGTTAAAATGGGAAGAAAATACTGATGGTGCCGCTATAGGTTTTAAAAACTCTTCTGATGCAGATACAGATAGTTATTTGTATTTTAAGACGCTTGATAACGGAAATGAGTATTTTAAGTGGATTCATCAAGTACCTCAAAGTGCTGGAGGAGGTCAAACTGAATGGATGCAATTGAAAGCACAAGGTTTAAAGGTTTTAGGAAATATCTATGCTAATAATGCTTTGGTTGCAACTCAGGCTTGGTCTAATGGAGCATTCTTAGGAAAGACAGCAAAAGCTACTGATAGTGATCGTTTAGATGGATTAGATAGCAGTGCATTTTTGAAAACCACTGACTTAAAAAAAATATCATATGAGCAATCAGGAAGAGATTTTGCACATGGAACTTTAATTAAAACTAATATAGATTATAGTAGAGATGGTGGTGACCCATGGCTATTAGAGATCCAAGGTAATTCTTACGGTTCAAAAGTACCATTTGATGTAAAATACCAAGGATACATATATAATGGTACTATTATAAATCATGGAGGTATTTCTAATGGAACAAAAATCAATAATTTAGAAGTATTTAATCATGGTGGATTTCTATGCTTTTGGTTCCCAAGACAAGCTTATTGGCAAGGTTTTAGTGTTTTTGTTAATGATAGTAATGCCGGAACCAAAGAGAATAGATTAGTTAGTATAACAGATGAAGTTATTCCTTCAGGGATAACAAAAAGAGTCGACTTATCATCTTCATTAAATCAATCATGGCATAATGGAAATGACGGAGCAGGTAGTGGTTTAGATGCAGATAAATTAGATGGATTAGAAGGGGCTGCTTATGCTAGAGCCTCTCATAATCATAATGATTTATACTATACAGAATCTGAAAGTAATGCTCGCTTTTTAGGAAAAACAGCTAAAGCAGCTGATAGTGATAAATTAGATGGTTTAAATAGTACCTCATTTTTTAGAGACAACGCAAATAATATAGGAAATTGGCAATTAGCATCTAAAACTAAAAATTCAGCATATGGATATGCTGCGTTAGAAATAAGAGAGGCTAATTTTGGAAGTTCACAAACAGGAGCAAATTCAGAAGCACCTCGTATTTCTTTTCATTGGGGAGGAAGGGTTGCTTCACAGATTATGTTACGTACTGATGGAGATATTGCTATTATGAATAATCCAGGTACAGGTTATGAACATTTTAGAGCTGCCAATATTTACTCAAATGATGCTTTAGTAGCTACTCAGTCTTGGGCAAATGGAGCATTTTTAGGTAAAACTAGTAAAGCAACTGATAGTGATAGATTGGATGGCTTAAACAGTAGTCAATTTTTAAGAGGAGATACTTATAACTCTGGGAGTTTTGGGTTTACTGATTCCTCGAGATATATTTTATATACAGCTTCTAATTGGGGATTATATTGGGATACCGGTTCTAATATAATGAAATGGAGAGGAGCAGGAAGCGATAGAATGTTAATTAACCTTGGAAATGGAAATTTAGAAGCCAAAGGCAGTATAACTGCACAAGGGAATATTCATGCGAATAGCCATATATATGGAAGAACTGTAAATGGAGCATATTCTAATTTATACCGATTTGGAGGTGTTTATTTAACATGGGATTCTGATTCATACGGAACAAATACAGAGCATTCTATTAGAAGTACTTATGGTAATACCTACGGAGATAGTCTTACTATGAATTCATTTAATAATATTCGTTTAAATATTGATTCGAATAACAATAATAGTAATTCAAAGTTTGAAATAGGTAATAACACTACGGGAACATCGAATGTACTTTTTTCTTTAGACGAGACAGGAACCGTAAGAGCCAAAGGAGATGTTGTAGCTTACTCCACTTCAGATATGAATTTAAAGAGTGCTATTAAACCAATAGCAAGTCCTTTAACGAAAATTAATCAACTATCGGGTAATGAGTTTGTATGGAACGAGAAGCAAACTACTTACGAAGAAGGTAGTAAAGATTATGGAATTATAGCACAAGAAGTAGCAAGTGTATTACCGGAAGCAGTTCGTAAGAATGAAGACACAGGACATTTATCGGTACGTTATGAAAAATTAATTCCACTTCTTATCGAAGGAATGAAAGAGCAACAAGGGCAAATTGAAGAACTTAAAACAAAGCTATATGGCACTACCAATTAGTGGAGAAATAAGTATCAAGGACATCTTAGTTGAGATGGGACAACCAACTCGGACGAATGTAAGTTTAAATACATTAGCACAAGAATGGCTTAACTTTACTGGAGATCTTACCTTTGGTGGACAGGATCATAAGTTAAGTGATTGGTATGGTAAAGTATGGAGAATTTCGATAGACATGTTGAATGAATTTAGAATATCATTTCAGTCGAATCCTTCGGATGGTTTCGGAATAAATAATGCTTGTTCTTTTACGCTGAATAGAACGGTATATCATAATGGAACAGGAGGTTATAGAAGTGCTCCAGATGTAGGAGATACCGTATTTTACTATGATGGAAAAATTGGTTTAGAAGAAGAGATATTAGATCCGAATGTGAAAATTCCTGTATTAGGTGGCACTGCAGAACCTTTTAATGGAGGAGGATTAAGTTATAAGACAGAAGAAAACAAAGTCATTGTAATTGAAAGTAATGGTAGAGTAAGATCAGTTCATACTTGTCAAGTACAAGAAAGAATACTATCTATTACCCCAACACTAATAGAAGAAGTGCCTCAATCTGGTGGAACCTATACTGTTTATGTAACTTGCAACGGTCCTTGGACAGTACAAATATTCAGTGGGCAAACTGAGTCTACTGTATATCCAACATCTGGAAATGGAAATGGAACTTTTAGATTAAGTATAAAGTCATCTGGAGCTATAGATAAGTTACAACTTTTAATAGGAGAAATTAGAGTATCTTCTGGAAGTAAGTCAGTATTTTTGAATTGGCATAGAAGTTTCTTGTTTGATGGACCCGGAGGGGGAGGACCTGGTGGAGGTGGACCTGGCGGAGGCGGACTT